>JASHOO010000413.1 GCA_030041035.1 Bryobacteraceae bacterium
ACATAAACAAATTCCCATCCTTCTCAGGGAACTGGAAGGGTTGGTTCCGTCTAAGTCGGAGGTTGTCAAACGCAGGAAGGCGTCGTAGAGTGAGTTACGCGAGAGCCGCTACTTTCCACGGAAAGTCGGGCGATCCCAGCGCCAAGGTTGCCAACCCCTTCCCGGCGCAATTTGGCCCCAACGTGGCACCCCCGAACACAGTATTCCCGTCGCCCCTCGCGTTGCCGTACATGTTTGATCAGCATTTCCGGGCGCCTCAGATCGCATCGTGGAATCTGACCCTTGAAAGGCAGCTCGGCGCCAGCTGGCTGCTACGTGCTGCCTACGTGGGGAACAAGGGCACATACCTGTTTGGGGACGGAACCCAGGAGACTGGGTTGCAACAAGCAAACCCGGCTATTTACATTCCGGGTCAGTCGACCGTGGCAAACGAGCAGCAGCGGCGCGTGAATCCTGCTTTTTCTACGGTTGCCATTAACGTTTCCGCCATCAACTCGAACTACAATGGCATGCAATTAACCGTAGAAAAGCGCATTGGCTACGGCTTGTCTATGCTCGCGAATTACACATGGTCCAAAGAGCTGAACGATTTTGCTCCGCTCGGAGTCGGCACCAACACAGATCCCTTTGATCGAAAATTTGATTATGGTCCGTCCGATGACGACCTGAGGCATGTATTCAAACTCTCGTTTGTTTATGAGTTGCCAGCATTCCGGCACAGCGGTTGGCAAAGCAAGCTCACAAATGGATGGTCCGTGAGTTCGATCGCTAACTGGCATACCGGATTTCCCTTTACCGTTTTCAGCGGCTATGACAACTCCCTTAGCGGCATCGGCGGAGACCGCGCTGATCTAACCGGCGCTGGCAGCGCAACACTCGATCCTGGCCGGCCGCATGGTCAACTGGTCCAGGAGTTTTTCAATATCGCGGCTTTTGGTCCAAATGCGATCGGAACTTATGGCAGCACAGGGAAAAACATTATGCGCGGCCCCAGGTTCTTCGATACTGACTTCACCCTGATGAAAATGACTAATCTCGCGGAACGAACGAGTCTCCAATTCCGGGCGGAGGCGTTCAACCTGTTTAACAACGTGAACTTTCTCAATCCGGATAACACCCTGACCGATGGCGCTTTCGGCCAGATCACAGCAGCCCAGGATCCGCGGATTCTGCAGCTCGCCCTGAAGATCGTATTTTGACGGAAGGATCGTGTTCGACCGTTCCCAGGCTTGCCAACAACCCGTTTGCCGCCGCACAGCCCGCGTGGTGAGGTGGAATTCCGCCCTCGGTCTGCACCAAGTGCTGGCGTTGATCTGGCATGAGTCCGCGAACTCCGTAGACCGGCCCTTCTTGCCAAGCGTGCCCGAAATGAACTTCCTGGGCGCGTGGCTGCATTCTGAATCCACAGCCTCAACACAGCTAGGCGGATTCCCCTAAACTCGCACGAGCAATCACCCGATGTAATGGCATGTGTCGCCTTTTTTTGCTTTGCGTACTGATCCCCATGCTTCAGCCGAAGTAGACTGCAGGTTTCCGGCTGAGACGGGGAAGCCGCGTCAGCATCACCGTGTAAGTGCTCGGCGCAATTAGCAGGCCCGTTGACTAGGAAAAGTCCGCATGCCTGCGAACTATTGGACGCGAACGGGCTAGCATGAGGCGGAGAGGATAAAGATGCCAATGAAATCGCGAATAACATTTTCTATCGCAACCGTGCTTTGCCTTATGTCGGCGGCGCGTAAGGCCCATTCCCAGCCCGCCCCGGAGCCACCCAAACTGGCGGAACAGGCGTTTAAGAATATCCAGGCGCTGAAGGGCACCCCGACCAGTTGTTTCCAGCCATGCAGTTCATATCCGCTTCGTTGGGTGTCGAATGCGAGTTTTGCCATGTTCAGGGCAAGTTTGAGGCGGACGACAAGCGACCCAAGCAGACCGCACGCAAGATGATCGCCATGACGTTTGCGCTCAATAAAGAGAACTTCGACGGCCACCGCGAAGTGGCCTGTTATTCCTGCCATCACGGAAAAAATATGCCGGTGCTGTACCTGGTGCGCGAGACCAAGGGAACGGGACGCCTTTCCGACCTGCGTCCGCAAGAGCGCCGGAAGACTCTATGCGGAAAGCGGCATTTCGAAGGAGCCCTGGGCGTGGACTATCGCGTGGTCACTTTGGCCTCGGAGCTGCGGTAGAACCGCTCGATCTCTACGCAAGTCCTGATATTCAGCAATATCGGTAGCTAAACTGCGGTCCGGAATTTGGCGATTGGATTATGTAGCGGCTTAGAATTCCCAAACAATTCCGGGTACAATTGTTTTGTGGCCGCCGAGCTGGGCCTCATGAACCTGGCAATCGGCACCCGCCCCTGGCGGCCACACCCAACCTTGAGGCGGGTACGAGGGCGGGACGGTGAACGACGCACACAGGAGCCTAGCCCGGGCGCGGTTCGAAGCGCTTCGGCAACATCAGCCTTCAATATGGAATCGAGCTGAGGTCACGCGATTCCACGAGATCGTAACAGGACTTGAAGAGGCATTTGGTATCGATTTAGGTTTATGCCGGATTCCGGAAACAGAGATGCGACCTCATCTTGTCAATATGCAGCGGGCGCCGCGGTCGGGACGGTTTCCTCAACTGAAGCAATATTCGTCGGAGGTGTACTGTGACACGCGGCTCGTGCAGGAGAAAATAGAGACGATCTTCAAGCATTTGCAAACCGTCACGATAACTGCTGGTTTCCGCGATGTGAACCCACCCGTCCTCGGGGCGTTTTTGCCCGGACCGGAATTCCCGAAGCACATGCACCATCCTACCGAACCCCCCGTTATTGTCAATTCCGCGAAGCAGCAAGCCGACCTCGGGGCAGAATGGTCCGAGACATATGTGCATCAAAATTACCCGAAGTGGAAGTATCACTAGAGCGACAAACCCGTGACTGTGAACAGTCGAGATGAAGAGCTAGCTCTCGGCGGGGGATGGGCCAATAGTCCAGCCGCATTTGACGTCTATAAGAATCCCGCCAAGGCTAGGCCTCAAGAGCCTAACCCTTTGAAGTGGGTTGATCAGTGGCCCCCCACACTTCACTCCTCTAAGAACCAGAGAAAGATTGGGGCTATCCTGTTGAAAGCGCATGGTGAGTTCTGGAAGTCGCCGGAATACCCCTCTGCGACTGCGGATTGCATGCGTCAGGCGTTTGACGGAATCGCACGAGTACTTTTTGACGACGGGCTCCTCTCGGAGACCATTCTGTTGAACGATGTCGCTGACCTGGTTTGGGATTCCGCTATAGCCGGAGGGTGGTGGCATCTCGCATCAGAAACGCAGATCGACATCTTCCCGCACAAGAAGAGCCACTACTGGGTGTGGTTCGATGAAACACGCGATTGGCCAACCCTGTTCCGAGGCGCAATGGCTGAATGGGCGGCGAAGCTGTTGGAAATCGAAGCACCAGACACGGAAAACGGTGCGGAACTTCCGAGGGCCGGGATCCTGGCTTCCAACAGCGTGCCAGAGACACTTAGCATCACTGAGGGCCAGGGTTCGGAAAATGCTCAACCGAGTGATTCCCCTGAAGAGCGGCTGCAACGATTCGTGCAAAAACATCCAGGTACGACCTATGCGGACATTAAATTTTCTGCTAGCGTGCACACACCAGAATTCCAAGGCTGGCGGCACGAAAAACTAAATCCGAAGTCGGTCATGTTCGCACGAATCGAAGAAGTGCTCAGCGGGGTCAAGCCACTGAAGAAAAAGCCTCGCAAACGCCGGGCTGAGTAGTTTTCCTACCTTTCCTACGCCTTCCTACCGGGTTCCAACCGACTTCCTACCCCTTGACCTCTTACGGCGTTGATGGGTTCTGATGAAGATGAGATCCAGGTATGGCCGCACTCGCCACACAAAGCGCCTCGCGTCAGGTCCCAATTCAAAGCAGTCGAATCACCGTGCCGGAGATCGCCCTTCGGCTGAACGTTGGCAGGTTGACGGTGTACGAGATGCTGGAGCAGAGGATCATACCAGCCATCCGCTTGGGCAGGCGCTGGATCATTACGCGCCATGCATACGACCAATGGGAGAGAACCTGCGGAGTGACAACCGACGCTGGACTTGTGGTCCAGCCAGAGGTAACGGTGTTGAACTGATGCCGGTTTACAAATACAAGAATCGGGCCGGGAATACTCTATGGCGTTTTCAATTCTCCCGGCCGGGATCAACTCGCAAGGACCGGAAGCGCGTCTTCGGATCCGGCTTTGCTACGAAGGGCGAAGCAGCCAATGGGAAGCCACGCGACGGATTGAGGAACATCAAAAACGCGAATTTGCTAAAGCCGGCGCCAGCGTTGCCGCAGAGGTCCCGAAGACGCTTTTCATGCTCCTGGGGGAGTTCTTCCGCCAGCACGTGGACGAGAAGTTGGCGCCCAAGACCATCGAGCGTTACCATCAGCAAGCCGCGTACATCAACCCTGATTTGCTTGCCCTCCCAATCAGCGAGATCACACCGCTTCATCTGGATCGAGAGTGGAAGCGGCTGCTGAAACGTGGTGGGCACCACCGCCGTACCAAAGCACCACGTCCGCTCCCGGCGAAGACTGTTCGAAACATCGCTGGAGTGGTGTCCAGCGCCTTCGCTAAGGCTGTGAAATGGGGCCTAGTGAAGACGAATCCGGTCTCGGCAAGCGAACCACCTGTGCCGAAAAAGCGCAAGGGAATCGGGCTTACTGTGGCCCAACAGGATATGGTCATCGAGGCGGCGAGTGGTCCTTGGTGTATGCCGCTGCTTCTCGAAATGGCTGCGGGCTTGGGTGCGCGCCGCGGTGAAGTGCTGGCCCTGCGGTGGTCGGATATCGTAGACGGGCGCGCGTTCATTTCCAGATCCCTCACCCAGGTCAAAGGTTCCCTCTCGTTTAAGCCTACGAAAACGGAGGAGCCACGGGTTGTGAAGATTCCCGAGCAGACGTTGGCAAAGCTCAAAGTGCACCGCAAGCGCCAAAACGAGTTCCGCGCGCAGTACGGCTCGGACTACCGCAGCGACCTTGACCTGATCTTTGCAAATCCGGACGGGGCGCCATTGAAGCCGGATTCGATCTCCGCCACCGTTTCAGCTCTTTTCAAACGTATGAAGATCGCGAAACCACGCGGGGGCTCGTTACACCTGTTGCGGCACACCCTCGCGTCCCAGATGTTGGACAGCGGAGTGCCACTCCCCGTGGTCTCGCAGAGGCTTGGGCACTCCTCCGTGCGGGTTACGGCCGACATCTACTCCCATGCGATTCATGGACAGGATGACGAGGCGGTGAGCAGGTGGGAAGAGTATCAGCAACGCAACAGGCTGGCCAAGCCGGAAAACTGGAAGAGGAACCTTCAATGAATTTGTGTGGCGCGTTGCTGGTGGCTGCGCGTGGCTGCGCAGAGTCTGTAAGTGATAGAAAACTTGGTAGCGCTAACGGGAATCGAATGCGTTGGCTACCGTTTCACCCGGTCTCGGCTCGTGTAAGTCCGTTTGTTTTCAACGCGACTCGTCGAGCTTATCGCATCTCGTTTCATTCTGTGATGGTGTTTTGTGACATCGCGGTGACATCGTGGGGGACGGTTGCTGCGCTCGAAGAATGCCGATTTTCATTTTAACTTTGCTTTTCCCTCGGCCTGGCGTACTTACCGTCCAATATCTCGAAACGATTATTGACATCGCGAGAAATTGACCTGCTCTCGATAATCTCCTCCAGTCATAATTGAGAAGCTCCAAAGAGGAAAGGAGCTTCGAGATGAAGAAAGGGCGGTATTCGGAAGAGCAGATCATCGGGGTGCTGAAGCAGATGGAAGCCGGGCGAACGGTGAAGGATCTGGCGCGGGAGGTCGGCGTGAGCGAGGCGACACTGTACACCTGGAAGTCGAAGTACGGCGGCCTGGATGTGAACGAGGCGCGGCGGCTGAAAGAACTGGAGGATGAAAACCGCCGGCTGAAGCACATGGTCGCGGATCTGAGCCTGGACAAAGAAGCACTGAAGGCGGTGATCCGAAAAAACGGGTGGAGCTTGTAGGTCGGCGCCAGGATGTGGCGCTCGTGGTAGCGGAGTTCAGTTACAGCGAGCGCCGGGCTTGCAAGCTGATGGGAATCGATCGGACCAGCTATCGATATCAACCGCGGCCGGATCACAACGCGGCTCTGCGCCAGGAGTTGCTGGCGTTGGCTCGGCAGAGGCCGCGCTATGGATATCGGCGGCTAACCGTGCTACTGGAACGGCGCGGATGCAAGGCGAGCGCGCAACGGGTGTATCGGATCTATCGCGAGGAGCACCTGGCGGTGCGGCGACTAAGACGCAAACGTCTGTTACGGCCCGCGCCGGAGTCAGCCAGTTTCACTGCGCCAAACCAGGAATGGGCCATAGATTTTCTGGCGGACGGTCTGGCCACAGGCCGAGGTTTGCGGATTCTGACGGTGGTCGACAGTTACACGCGCGAGTGCCTGGCGATCGAGGTGGACACGAGCCTGTCCAGCCGACGGGTGACGAGAGCGTTGGAGTGGGTCGTCGGCCAGCGCGGCTGCGTCCAGGTGATTCGGTGTGACAACGGGCCGGAGTTTACCAGCCGGCACTTTCTGGGCTGGTGTGAGGAGCGCGGCATTCGCCTGCTGCATATTCAGCCGGGGCGGCCCATGCAGAACGGTCGGGTGGAAAGTTTCAACGGCCGGTTGCGGGATGAATGTCTGAACACGAACTGGTTCATGACACTGGCGGAGGCCAAGGCAAAGATCGAGCGATGGCGGGAAGAGTACAACGCCGACCGGCCACACAGCAGCTTGGCCTACCAAACACCGGAAGCATTTGCTAAAGCCTGCTCTGAGCTCACCAGCAGGATGGGTGTAACGCCCATCCCACCGGACCGCCCGTCGTGACGTGTGCGAATCGCAGAACGGTACTCGCGGTCAAGGGTACACTGACGCCGCTGGAAGGCGCGCCCTTGACCGCTCCGTGCCGTTCTGCAGTGTCGATTATGCGACGGGCGGCTCCGGCGGGATGGGAAAAGGAGAGTTACAGTAGACCGAGCGTCTCAGTTACGTTTGGAGGAGAAAAGCGAGGCAGGTCAAAATCTCCATCGCCTCCTCGGCGGAATGGGGTTGCCAAATTTGCCCATCGTAGATTTCGATGGATCGAAACTTATCGATGGGAACAGTTTCCAAAGTCCCGCGCCACTCCGAAGGGTTCGCCCCAACCCTGCGCGCCGTGTTCATCAACCTCATTGCCACTTTCATCGGGATGTCGGCGGCCTGGCAAATCTCCAGAAATCGATAAGGGGCAACCACATCGTCGCAGGCGACACGCGCGATGCCTCCCATACGGGGCGTTGCCCACCGGTATGCGTCTTCCAATTTAGGCGCAGTATCTAGAAACACGGTGCGTTCCCACGTTGGATTCGTGCTGAACCACAGCACTTTGTCAACTGGTCCATTGCGAAAAGACGGTTTCAGCCCGCCGGAGAGGATTGAGACCAGATAAATCGTCTTTGTGTAGTGGTAGATCAAATCACCCGTTCCAACCCTCAGTTCGCCGCTTCTCGCGCGGGGCTAACACTTGGACTCCCAGGCGATCATGTTTTTGAAGCTTCGTTTCGGCGGCAAAACGCCTAATCTTCGCCGAACATCTCGTCGTGAATCTTCTTATATCTCTCAGTCAACTCGATCAACCTGGGATTTTCTCTTAGTTGTTCTTCTGTTAGTGGGGGAGGCACGGGTGGCTTTACGGCAGTAGGTATTTTCATACGCCCTTGTTCCATCTCATAGAAGGTGAGGTTCAGTCGTAAGTAGTAGTCCATGAGTTTGACCTGGAACCACGGCACCGTTATCGCTGTATGCCAATCGACCTCAGTTTCGCCGCGCTGCTGTAGTTGCCCAAAGATAATCTTCAGATCCCATATGCTCTGTTCGAATGCGGTGTTATTTGCATACTTGCTGACGATGCCGTCTCTGGACAACTTATCGCTAAATAACTTGATCAGTTTCGCAACCTCGGGAGGAATTTCCTGTTTTGGTGGTATGACTGGTTCTGCCATCGATTTCTCCTTCTTAGGCGGCTGCTGGCATCTTGGAAACCTGTGCGGAAACTTCAGTGGGTGGAGTGAGGGCGCGACGGATATACCGACTCTCATCCGCAGGTTTCGTTAACGCCTCCCAAACTCCGGACAACGTCGCGGTATAACAAGTAGGCTCGACATTGCTAGGAGTATAGCCGGGCCTCTTCGAGAGTGGGATGCCAAACTCATCGAGCAATTCAGGCCTGGCTGCGGTCATTGCTGATATAGCGGGGTAGCCGTAGCGCGACCAGACAGATTCAAAACCGATCCACTCAGGCTGCGACTCATAGGGCAAACCTATCGTGCTGCTTGCCCTGAATGGACTCTGAATATATGCTCCCACCGCTGTTGAGAAGTTGCCACCTCCGATAGCGGGTGCTTTGAAAGCAGGATCA
>JASHOO010000414.1 GCA_030041035.1 Bryobacteraceae bacterium
TCCCGCAGCAGGCGCCCCACTCCGAACAGCACCCCGCGCGCATCGTTCCCCGTCACTCGCACCGACCCGCCGCTGACCTCGATGTGGTACCCCTCTGCCGGCCCGCTCCGCCGTTCCGCGATTTCGATCTGCACCCCCTCCGCCGCCTGCTCCACCGGCCAGCGGATGCCGGTCCGCCTGTCGACCTCCTCCACCAGCACCGTGGCGGCTTTGAGATTCGCCCGGGCCACAACCGTCGCCCCGCTCAGATCCATCCCTTTCATTCCCAGCGGCAACACCAGCCACATCAACAGTGCTGCCCATCCGGGCATTTCGAGGACCCCAGCGTCTGCGTATGTTCGCCCAGTCCTCGCCCGATTGCGCCTTTTCACACACGCCGAAATGTGGCTAATCTGCTTTGTTTCTTTAACTTGTGCATTGGAAGATAGCGTGCGCGCCGCATTTTTTGGAAGGAGGACGCAAATGCGGCTCTTCAAGGTAGCGGCAATCGTGGTGGTGCTCCTCGGGGGAGTGAAGTTGGCGCTCAGCGCGGACATCAAGGAACCGGAGGTTCTGCCCACTCCGATGATGCGTGCGGTCAGTCCCGACACCGTCAAGGCGGGCGGTACGGCCACGGTCACCGGCGAGTACCTGGACAAATCCCGGGTCTCCGAACTCTTTCTCACCAACTCCGAAAAGGACGTCAAGGTGCAAATCCTCGAGCAGTCGGCCTCAGCCATTAAATTCAGGGTGCCGAGCAACGTCGCGGCTGGCCACTACACCCTATCGGTCATGCTGGTGGACGTCGAGCCCAAACTCATCGAGGAGCCGGCCCGGCTCACTGTCGAATAGCTTATTCCTGGTTGAAGCCGGTGGCGTTGCGGTACGCCTCCACATAGTGACCGTCCTTCTTCGGGATGTGGCCGCGTATCTCGGCTTTCGTCTTCTCCAGCTCCCCTGAGTCCCAGTCCGCCCGGTAATGGTGGATCGATGGCTCCCACTGGCTCACATGCGCCACCGCCGCATCGATCTTCTTCTCCACGACGCTGTCGATGTTGACCCAATAGTTTGCGTCCTTTTCCGTCACGTAAAAGTAGTACTCCTGCGGAACCGTCCACGGCTCCAGCCCCTCATGCAATAGCTGATTCGGAAAGTAAAGATGCCATTCGGCGGCGCGAATCGCATCCATAGTGTTATTCGCCGCCATGCGATGATCGGTCTTGTGCCACCGGACGTACTCCGAGCCCGGATCGATCGACAGCACCACGTCGGGCCGCGTCTGGCGGATAATCCGCGTCACCTCCTCGACCAGGTCGCGCGGATTGGCATATTCCAGCATGCCGTCGTGGTACTCCAGCCATTGAATGTTCTGTTTCGGGATCCCGAGGACGCGACAGGCCTCCTCCTCCTCGTGCATGCGGATGGTGGCGAGATGCTCGCTGGTCATTTCAGGATCATACGAGCCTTTGTCGTCGTTGGTATAAATAACGATACGGATGTTGTTGCCGTTGGCGGCCAGCAGCGCCAGCGTGCCTGCGCAACAAAACGTATCATCGTCGGGGTGCGGTGTGAAGATCTGAATGGTCTTTCCGCGAAGGTCCTCCAGCCGGGACTGAGTCCGGGCCGGAAATGAGGCGGCCGCCAGGGTCGCACATGCCACGAGCAGGGTGCGCGTCATCAAATTGCCTTTCCAGAGGATTTGGCCAACTGTACAAAATACCGCAATCCGGTCGGGAAAAGTTTGCCGCTCCGGGAAATTACCTGCTTGCAAACTGGAGCCTTCGGAAGTAAAGTTTCACATTATGGCATTCTGTGCAAATTGCGGCAGTCAAGTGGATGGACGCTTCTGTCCTAAGTGCGGGGCGGCCGTAAACGTAACGGGTGGTAACGTGGAAGCCGCTGCGGCTCCCACCGCGGCGCCAGTGGCTCAACCGGCGGGCTTGACGGACAATGCAGCCAGCGCGCTTTGCTATGCTTTGGGGCTCATCACCGGCATTCTGTTTTTGGTGCTCGCGCCCTACAACCAAAACCGGAATATCCGCTTCCATGCCTTCCAGTCGATATTTCTCCATGTCGCTGCGATCATCGTTTGGATCGGCTTGTCGGTCATCTCGGTGATGACGCACGGCTTGATGCTCTTCCTCGCGCCTTTGATCTGGCTGGCATTCTTTGTCCTGTGGCTGATCCTGATCATCAAGGCGTATCAAGGCCAGAAGCTGGTTCTGCCGGTCATCGGTCCCATGGCGGAGCAGCAGGCCGGAAAATAGATGGCGGTCTGTCCCCAGTGCGGCGCCACGCTCAACGGCGGGCCCTGTCCCCGCTGCCAGCCGGCCATGGCGGACAACATTGCCAGCGCGCTGTGCTACCTGATGTTGGGTGTGACCGGCGCGCTGCTCCTGTTCATCGAACCCTACAGCCATAACCGGCGCGTGCGCTTCCACGCCTTCCAGGCGATTCTCCTGAACCTGGTGATGATCGTCCTGTGGGCCGGCATCTCGTTCGCCGGCCGCCACGTGGCCATGCTCCTCAGCCCCCTGTTCATGCTCGCCTGCCTGGTTTTGTGGCTGTCGCTCATCTGGAACGCCTGGCTGGATCACCGCATGGTATTACCGCTGATCGGCCCGATGGCCGAAAAGCACGCCTGAGCACGGCCGAAGTTCATTCGCTAAATTCTGGTTGATCACCTGGCCGCGCCGGGGCGGACGGCAGAGAGGGAGAATTTATCGAGTGAGGCTGGGGCTCGAGCTGAGCACCGGGAGAATTAAGTCATGCCAAGTGACACCCTGAAACCACTGCTTCCGGCGCTTTTCTTCCTGTGGTCTTCGATGTGGGCCGCAGATCCATTCGCGGGAAAGTGGAAGCTGAACATTGACAAGTCTGATTTTGGCCATGGGCCGACGGCCAAACGCGGCAGCGCAACATACACGCCGAAATCGGGCGCTTATACGTTCGAGTGCGAAACCGTGTTCGACAAGGGAAACTTTGTACGACTCGCCATGCCGGTGACATTCGACGATTCGGTTTACCCCGGACGCCTCGGAAACCGCGGGGTCGTTTTTACCTCCAAGAGGATTGACAGTACCAGCTATAGGACGCTGATCGCCGACAGCTATGGCGCCAAAGCCACGCAGATGTTTCAATACGTCGTATCCGCCGACGGCAAAACGCTGACATTCACATGGATCAACGGCGGTAAAGACAAAGCGGGCGTTCGCTGGGTATGGGTCTACGATAAGGAGTAAACGCGTATCCCCTTCCCCGCCGGCCGCGTCACAATAGTATCGTGAAGCTCTGCTCGATCCTTGTCCTGCTTCCCGCCGCCTTTGCGGCGGATGCCACTCCCCGCATCGGCTCCATCGATTATTACGGCGTGCATAAAGTCCCGGAAAGCCACATTCAAAAAGCCCTGGGTGTCGCCGTGGGGGATCCGCTGCCGCCCTCCAAGGGCGACGTCGAAGATCGTCTGGCAGAGGTTCCCGGCGTGGTGCTGGCGCGCGTGGAAGCGGTGTGCTGCGATGCCGGCCGCAGCATGCTGTTCGTGGGCATCGAAGAGAAAGGCGCGCCGCATTTCGAGCTGCATATGCCGCCCGAGGGCGATGCCACCCTGCCCAAGGAGCTCAGCGATCCATATCAGGATCTGCTCGCGGCCATCGAGACCGCGGGGCGCCGCGGCAGTACGGCCGAGGATCTGACCCATGGCTATCCGCTGGCCGCGGATCCCGATGCCCGGGCCATTCAGCAGCGTTTCGTGGAGTTGGTTCCCAAGCAACTGGTGCTGATCCGCCAGGTGCTGCGCGAATCCGCCGACCCCGACCAGCGCACCATGGCGGCCACGCTCATCGGATATGCCGCCAAGAAAACCGAGGTCGTCCCCGACCTGGAATATGCCATGCAGGACCCCGACGAAAGCGTGCGCGCCGCCGCTATGAACGCGCTCAACGCCATCGCGGTGCTGGCCGTGAAGCAGCCCGATCTGGGGATCCACATTTCGCCCACCTGGTTTGTCGAGATGCTCAACTCGGTGGTGCTGAGCGACCGCATGCGAGCGGCGAAAGCGCTCCTCAACCTGACCGACTCGCACCGCCCGGAGACCCTCGCGATGCTGCGCGAGCGTGCGCTGCCCGCGCTCGCCGAGATGGCGCAATGGCACAGCCTCAACTATGCGCTGCCGGCCTTCATGCTGCTGGGCCGCGTGGGCGGCTACAGCGACAAACAAATCCAGGAGCGCTGGACCAGCGGCGACCGCACCCAGATGGTGCTCCGCATCCTGGCGGCCGAGAAAAAGAAGCACAAACAGGAGCGCGCTGCCGAGAACGAGCCGGGTTCGTAGCCGCTCAAGTTGAGCGGCCGAAAATATCGAAGTGCTTGAAAAGCAAGGCTCGAGGTGAGCCTCCGCCGCTTAAGTTGAGCGGCGGCACCCTCCGCATGCGACGGCACCCGGCCGCGTAAAGCTGCGGCGTCGACTCGGGGGACGGAGGTCTCCCTCCCTGGTTTTGGGCGGTTATTTGGAGGCGTCGCAGGCCGGCCCAATCCACTTGGATGTGCCCGAGACCTTCAGGCTCATGTTGTTGCCGCCGGCATCGCCGGCAGATTCAATGCGAAACTTAATCAACTCCGAACTGAGGGCCTCAATGGTGATCGTGCCCGACTGTTTGCTGCCGTTGCGGTTGCACTCCATGTGAATTTCCTGCTTGGTTCCCGAGGAGCTCACCAGCGTGGTCTTACAAGACTGATCATTGTTGACCGGCAATTTGGCGAGGTCTTGCTGTTTGACGCAAGTCTTGCTGGTGGACGTTTGCGGTCCGCCGCTCATCATGGCTTCGATTTTGGCCCGCTGCTCAGGGGGGAGCTTGGCGAGCTGTTCCGGCGGAATCTGGGGCATCTGCCGCGCTTGTGGCAGGCCCGAGATCTGCGATGTGACAGTCGCTTCCCACTGGCCCACCTTCACGTCCAGGGGAACCGGATCAGCAGCATATACGCCTGAGGCAGAGAGCAACAGGATCGCGAGCGAAAACTTCATCGTGTCATATCCTCCGTAATCGTGGCGACGAGCGAATCTGTCATCGCACACGTATCTAGATCCTAATCGAATTCACACTTTGGGCCAAGGTTGCCATGGGTGATACGACTAGTCGCTAGTTCCGGCAGGGCGAGGCCTGCCCTCGCGGTACACGAGCGCCGATCGGGGGCGATGGAAATACGGTTATTTCAGCTCCTTCATGATCCCCGGCAGGCTCCATTGCGCTTGCATGCTGCCGGAGCCCCAGCCGAATTCCGCCGCCATGACTTTACCCACTTCCTCCTGGCTCTTGCCTTCGCGGATCAGGCCGGTAGCGCGGTTCCGGAGCTTTTCGACGTTGTCGCGATAGGTTTGCAAACCGGCCTTGGTGGTGACGGGACCGTGGCCGGGGATGACGGTGTCGAAGTCGAGCGCGAGCGCGCCGTCAAGCGTCTTGGTCCATTCGATCAGGCTGCCGCCGCCGGTGTAGTCGATGAGCGGCGTGGTGCCGGCCATCATGTCGCCGGTGTGGAGGGTGCGCAGCGCCGGGAAATAAATGAATGCGTCGCCGTTGGTGTGGCCGCGGCCGAAATACTGGGCGCGAACTTCCTTGCCGCCGAGGAACACCGACATCTGGGTAGTGAAGACGATGGGCGCCGGGCTCATATCGGGCGCGTTCGGCTGCTTGTGTTCGATGATGTTGTTGCGCGCGTTCACGGTCGAGATGATTTCCGCGGTCGGCAGGAATTGCGTGTTGCCGCCGCTGTGATCGGAATGATGGTGCGTTGTGAGCACGTACTTGATGGGCTGGTCGGTGACGCTCTTCACCTTGGCCACGATGCCTTCGTGGTCGCGGTCGAACTTGTCGTCGACCAGGATGACACCTTCGCCGGTGACATAAGCTGCGACATTGCCGCCATCGCCTTCGATCTCGTAGAGATCGTCCTTCACCTTATTTAATGTCAATTGTGGAGGCTGGTTCGGATTCTGGGTGTGGGCAAACCAGGCCAGAGTCAGGAACAGTAGTCCGGCGGAAATGCGTGCGGCGATAGTGCGGGTCATCGGGAAAATATATCAAACGCCTGACGCAATTTGTAGAATTTTACAACAGGGGCGGCGACAGGCACGGGACGGAGTAGGCCAATTGGCTATGAAACCTTTTAATGTGACAGCCGTCGTGTCATACGGCGATCTACGGGAAGTAAGATCCAGATCGGAGGGTAGCGCGCCATGGGATCCCTCACACGTCTCGCTCTCACCTTTGCGGTGTGTTCCGTGACGGGAACACAAATCGCTTCCGCCCAGACGGTGATCTCGGCACAATCCGGCTTAGTCAACTATACGGAAGGCAACGTTTTCCTGGACGATCAGTTGATTGAGCCCCAGTACGGCGAATTTCCCCAGCTCAAAAACAACCACGAGCTGCGAACGGAGGACGGCCGGGTGGAGGTACTGCTGGCGCCCGGAACATTTCTACGCATGGGAGAAAACGGAACCCTGTGGATGGTCAGCAACCGTCTGACCCAGACCCGGCTGGAGCTGATGTCGGGTGAAACGCTGGTTCAAGTCGACGAACTATTGAGGGGGAACGCGGTGACCGTCACCTACCAGGACTACGCCGTGCAGTTCCTCAAGAGCGGCATCTATCGAATGACCACGGAACCGCAGGAACTGCGGGTTTACAGCGGCGAAGCATCCGTGACTCTCAACGGCAAAACGAAGATAGTGAATGACGGCCAGGCTTTGCGGATGGACGGCGGTCTTCAGCTCGCGAAATTCAACAAGAACGATGTGGACGATCTTTATAAATGGAGCCGGCTGAGGTCTCAATACATCGCCATGGCGAATGTGTCAGCCGCCAAAGCATTGTGGGACACCGGCTTGTACGGGACGAACGCCTGGTACTGGAATCCCTATTTTGGGATGTACACTTTCATTCCCTACGGCGCCATGTTTTATGACCCATGGGGCTTCGCTTTCTGGAGTCCGTTTACGGTTGGCGGTTACCTGAGCAGTTGGCCCGGGTATTATCCGGGGAGCGGTTCGGGCTCGGGTTCAGGCTCCAGCTCAGGCGCGCACCATCCCCCCGGGCGTATCGGCCAGCCGCCGGTGCCGCGTCATCCGCACGGCAACCAGCCGGCAGGCGTTCCCCGAGGAGTCACATTGGCGGCCGCGGCGCAACGTTCGGTATCGACGGCGAGCGGCGGCCACGCGGGCGGATTTTCCGGAGGCTTGGGGCACGTAGGGGGTGCGGCCGGCGGCGGGTTCTCCGGCGGATCGTCGGGCGGTGAGTCGCACAGCGGCGGCGGTGTGTCAGGTGGTTCGAGCGGCGCGAGCGCCGGTGGCGGTGGCGGCGGACACAAGTGAGCGAGTGATCATTCGGACTCAAGTGCAGACGGAAGCTCACGGGGCGTAGAAGCCGAAAATATCGAGAATCAGGTACGTCGGGTCCGAGGCGTAGGCGGTGATGGAGCCATTGTTCGTGGGCACGATCGCCAGGTTGGAAGTGATGGCGCCATCCACGGCGTTGAGCGTTGCCGCGAGCGGCTGGGGCTCACCTTCGGGCCACATGGTCAGGAAGCCGAATGACGCGGGCGGCACAACGGTGGCGTTGAACACAAACGCTTGAGCCGTGGCAGGGACACCGCACGCTGAGCTAGTGACATCCACGTTCAAATCGCCAGAGAACGGCGGTGTCCCCTGCGGGTTGCGGGAATCCAGCACGCGGCAGGGAGTCATGGCATAGAGGGACAGCCCGCCAGAGCCCGGCGCGGCGAAGTAGCCGTTGATGTCGATCACCACGTTGGTAGCGTCGGTGGCGTAGACGTCTATAGCTCCGTTGTCACCCGCAGGAACGATGACGGCATTGGCCGCGATGGTGCCGGTGACGTCGTTGAGCGAGGCCACGACGGGCTGCGGCTGCCCGGTGGGCCACACCGTGAGAAATCCCAGCGGGCCGCTGGGCACGGCGGCGAAATTCAGCGAGTAGGCCGTAGCGTCGGCGGGCACGTCGCACGAGCTTTGCGGGATCACGAAGGAACGCGTGCCGCCGGCAGTGATGCCGGGGCCGCCGAAGGGACCCGTGGCGTTGCGCGTATCCGCGATGCGGCAGGGCGTCAGCGGATAGAAGGCGCTCGAGCTCGGCGCCGCGGCGAATTGGATGTCGGCGGTTGCGCCGGCCGTATTGAAGTAGCCGTTAATGTCCACAATGACGTCCGTTTCATCAGTGGCAAACACGCTGATGGCGCCGCCGGTGCCGGCGGCTACGATGGCGGCATTGGAGCGGACCACGCCGGCAAGATCCGTTAGTGTGGCCACTACAGGCTGGGTTTGTCCGGTCGGCCAGACGGTTATGTATCCCAGCGATGCCCTGGGAACCACGGCGACATTCACCGAATACGCTCCGGCGTTGGAGGGAATGGCGCAGGCGCTATTAGGAATCACGAAGCTGCGCGACGTGTTGGCGGCGATGGAAGGCCCGCCGAAGGGGCCATCGGCGTTGCGGGTGTCGACGGCGCGGCAGGGGGTCATGGGCATAAATTGCATGGGGCTGGAGATGACCGGCGGCGAGGGCGCGGTCACCGTCAGGACGATGTCGATGACTTGCGGGGTGTTGGTGGCGCCGGGTGATGTGATGACGACAGATCCGTCGATGGGACCCGCGGGCAGACCCGCCGGATTCATGGAAATGGTCAGGGCTGTGGCCGTCTCGCTCAGGACGATCCAAGGCGAGCTGGCCACTGCGTTCCAGGTGAGACTGCCGCCACCGGCGTCGGTGATGTTGACGGTTTGTGACGGCGGAAGCGCGCCGCCTTCGGTGTAGGCGAACTGGAGATTCGTATTGGAGATGGAGATAGTGGGTGAGCCGCCGGAGCCGCCGCTCCCCGTCGACCCCGGGCAACTGGAGATGCTGGTGAGCGGATAGAAGGTGGCTTTCGGGGTCCCAGGAACCGCGATGGTATCGTTCGCCATGCTGCCCAGGTATACCCACTGCGAGAGGGGCGGCAGGGTCGCGGGGAGGCCATTGGGCATCAGCTCGTTACTGGATTGCAAAAGGACCTGCCAGGTGGTTTTCAGATCAGGCTCTGCCACCTCCCAAGCCATGGTGGTGATGTCTTCGGATATGGTTTGGTAGCCGTAGCTAACTCCGCCTACTTCGTTCGTGGTGACCTGAGTCGTGCTCCCGACGGTAAGAGTGTAAGTGCCAAGAAAGGTGTATGAGTACTGGTAGCCGCCGCCGACATTCAGTGGTCCGATTTGGCTCAGCATGGTATTGATCTGGATCTGGAGCGAGACGTTCGACGTGCTGCTGGTGAACAGATAACATTGCGCACCGGCGGTGGCGGCGCCGGCCGCTGCCAGACAAACGGCGCAGAAAAATCGCCGTATGAGGGCCATGCCTGCGAGGGACGTCAGGAGCTTCCATGGGTTGAGGGAAAACTGCATCCGTGATCTCCTTTGCGGCTGAGAAGGTTTAACATGCATTGCGCAAAAGGAGGCACGAAAACGTCACGCCGGGCAGAGCGGGATGGCAAAAAAAGAGCCGGACCGAAGTCCGGCTCTGCGCGTGTGAAAACTAAGAGTTGACTTACTGGATATCGGCGACCTTGCCGTCGCGGAAGGTGATCTTTTCATCTTTATAGACGTAGATCTTCTTCGCTCCGAGATCCATGATGCTCTTGGGTTGGCCGAGAGCCGCAATGACCTGATCGGGCGTCTGACCGAGGGCGACGGTTGGAGGCTCGGCGGGCGTAGCACCGGCATCGGCGGCAGCTTCCTGCACGGCTTGATCGGCAGCCTTCGACTCCCCGTTCAGTTGGGCTGAGACTTCACTATCGGGCGGCGGTGGAGGCGCGGCAATAGCAACTGGCGCCTCCTGCGGGGCACCTTGAGCCGAGGCGGGAGCTGCGGGCAACCCGCCTGTGCCCTGTTTCTTTTGCAGATCCTGCATGCCCTGGTCAATAGTCTGGCGCATGCTGTTCTTCATTTCCTGCACGTCCTGAATTCCGACCGAGACAGTGTCTCCCTTGGGGCATTCCTTACCGCCCTTGCTGGCGAGGACCGCCATATTCACCGAGGTGGCATCCGGCGCATTGTTGCCGGCGAGTTGGACGGCGTCGCCCTGGCTGATGGCGCATTCGTTGCCACCGGCATCGACGACATCTAAATCGGCGCCGGCTATATAGACGTGCTGGACACCATCGGTCAGATCGCGCTGGATGCTGCTCGAGGCATTATTGGGCTCGGCATTTTGTTGGGCGCCTGAGGCTTCCGCGTTTTCGAGGGCAATCTGGCGCTTGACTTCATCCGCGATGAGCTGCTTTACGTCGGGCGTGAGGGGAGCGGGATTGCTCAAAGCCGCGGCGGCTGCGGCTTGAGCTGCATAGGCCGCCTGAAGCTGTTGCGCGATCAAGTAGTCAGTAAGCCAGAACGCGGGGCCGGCATATACGGGCCAAGGCGTATAGAAGGCGCCATAGAAACCGAACCATGGGTTTCCGGCCCAGCCCCATCCGAACGCCACAGGATTCGCCCACGGGTTGTAGGCCCAGCCGTAAAACGCGGGCCCGTAATAGAACGAGGGGTAATACGGGTTCACCCAAACGCCGCGATAATAATAGCGCCCATAATATGCGTGGTAATAGTGGCCGCCATAATAGTAAGAACGACCGGCATATTCGTGGCCATGAAACGAGTAGGGCCGTTGCACATAGCCACGGCCGCCGCGATCGACGACGACGCGGGAATGATCGGCGTGCTCGACGACCACATGCCGGCCTCCGGCCAAATTGTTGTGAACCGTCATCGGTCCCTTTGAAACCGACCGGACCGAACCGCTGGGGCTTCTAACAACGGCAGCGCCGCTCTTGGTCGTGCTTACCGTCTGCCCCCTGGCCAGCTTCGCGCCACCAGGAGCCGTGGCGGGATGTGCGCCGCCGGTAGTGCCTGCGTGTGCGGCAGTGGATGTGGCGGGACGTGCGCCGCCGGCCGTGGTTCCGTGAGTCGCTGTGCCTGCGGTAGCAGGGTGGCCGGCAGTCGTGGTGGTGTGGCTGGTGGTAGTGGCCGTGTGGCTGGTAGTCGTGGTGGTGTGGCTGGTCGTGGTGGTTGTCCCGTGGCTGGCGGTGGTCGGGCCGTGGCTAGCCGTGGTGGGGCCTTTACTGGCGCCGCCCGCGCCCTTACTGGCGCCGCCCGAGGCAGCCGGCTTTGCCGCCGGAGCGGAGGTCGCCGGTTTCTTGTCGGCGCTGAAAGCCGTGCTCATACAGAGCAGCGCGGCTGTGCCGAACGTCAAAAATCGAGCCGTAAAAGTGGAGCGAAGTGCAAACGTACTCATTACTGATTCCCCTTCCTTTTCCCACTCGGGCGCGGACGCGATATCGCCGGCCTACTGGATGTCCTTAACTTTCCCGTTAACGAACGTCACCTTGACGTCTTTATAAAAATAGATTTCCTTGGTGCCAAGCTCGGCTTTCTTCTGCGGCTGGCCCAGAATCGCGACGACCTGATCCGGCGTTTGACCGAGGGCGACAGTGGGCGGCGGAGCCGCAGGCGCATCGGCTGGAGGAGGAGGGGCCTCGATGGGCGCCGGAGCGGCCTCGGCCGCGGGCTGAGCGGCAGCGGCCTGCTGACCGGCATCAGCGGCGGGCGCCGGCTGGGCGGCTTGCTGCCCTCCCTGCTGCCCGCCCTGCTGCCCTCCGCCTCCCTTGGCTTCCTGTTTACCCTTGTCGTCATCCGCCGGCGCTACGGTCACCACCTCCTCGACCAGCTTGACGGCGTCGTCGGCCGACGGCATCGTTCCCTTGAACGGAATATTCAAAGTAGTTCTGTAGCGGACGTCATTGACCGCATCGGTAAAGAAGTCCAGTACGATGGCGCCATCCTTGCCTTCCTTGACGTCGATCTTGGTCAGCCAGAACTTCTCACCGGTAACGTACGTTCGAGTGGTCACCTGGGCCTTGTCCGCTCCCGGGATCGCGTGTCCAAAGAGCGGGACCTTCTTGAATTTCTCGCTGGCCCGGCACCCGGCATTCTGGGTAAATTTCCCGTCCCTGTAAGTGTTGGGGCAGGGATTCCCGGTGGTGGTGGTAGCCACCATGAGCAGATTGTCTTTCTGGAGAACCAGGACCGAGCCGGCGGTGACGATGTCGGTCTGATCGGCGGTAGTTTTCGTGAGCGAATACTCGGACCCGATCTTCTTCACGATGGACGCCTTATCCTGGGCGCTAGCCGTCGAACACATCCCTCCGAGGATGGCGACGAGAGCATGAGAGATAACTATCGTTCTCATGTGAGCGTTCTCCTTGTTTATGGCTTAGAAATCCTGACCGAACAATTGCGGGACCCGACCTCCGCCGCGAATTGTACCATACTTCTCAAATCTTGCGAAATGCTTGTCAGGGCGTTGTTTGGGCCCGCCCGATGAGCCGCTGCCGGCCACACGCGCGATAATAGCGTCATTGCTCCCGCCAGTGGTGGAGTGTGCGCCTGGCGCGGGCGAAGAGGTTTGAGGCGCCGACATTCACTACGCAATGCGAAAACGCGGAGAGAAAAACGTCACGCCGGCTGAGAATTTGGGATTGGAGTCAAGGCTGGACCGGACGGAGCTGGACTATCTGTTCAGCGTGACTTACGAGGAGCTGCGGCGGCTGGCGGCGACGGTACGGAGGAGCGATCCGGGCGCCACGCTGAATCCCACGGCGCTGGTGCATGAAGCATGGCTGAAGCTGGCGAGCTCGCCGGCGTTTGTGGCGACCTCGCGCCTGCACTTCAAGCGAATCGCGGCACGGGCGATGCGGCAGCTTCTGGTGGAATCGGCGCGGCGGCGCAGCTCCAAGAAGCGCGGAGGCACGGGCGCGTTCGTGACATTTGATGAAGCGCTTGGGCAGCCGGCATCCTGCGAGCAGGACATCCTGAAGCTGGATGTGGCGCTGGAGGAGCTGGCGCGGCTGAACCCGCGCCATGCCGTGATGGTGGAGAGCCGCTTCTTCGGGGGCCTGGACGTGGGCGAAACGGCAGAGCTGCTGGAGGTATCGGAAGCTACGATTCTCCGCGACTGGCGCGCGGCCAAAGCCTGGCTGGCGCACGAACTGCGCCACGGGGGATAACAGGAGGGGCGATGGACAGCCTGCGCTGGGAGCGCATTCAGGCGCTGTTCCACGAAGCCGTGGACCGGTCCGCACCCGAGCGTGCCGCCTTTCTCGAAAGCGCGGCGGAGGGCGACCGGCAGCTGATGGCTGAAGTGCAGGCGCTGCTCGAGGAGGACGCGCGGGGCTCCTCGCTGCTCGATCGGGATGTATCGCAGGTGGCCAGCCAGATGCTCGGCGGTGACGCGGCGGCGCCTCTGCCTTCGCAGGAATTCGGACCGTACCGCATACGGGAACTACTGGGCGAGGGCGGCATGGGGGTGGTGTACCTGGCCAGGCGGGAAGATCTGGGCAGCACGGTCGCCATCAAAGTTTTGCGGGACGCCTGGATGTCACCGGCGCGGCGCGAGCGGTTCGCCACCGAACAGCGGACGCTGGCGCAGATGACGCATCCTTCGATTGCGCGGCTTTACGACGCCGATGCCCTGGCGGACGGCACACCGTGGTTCGCCATGGAGTACGTGGAGGGGGTTCCGCTGAGTGCGTACTGCACGGAGCATCACAGCGGAATCGAGGAGCGCCTCAAACTGCTGCGCGACGTATGCGAGGCGGTGCAGTATGCACACTCGCGGGCGGTGATTCACCGGGATCTGAAACCCTCGAACATTCTCGTGCGATCTGACGGAAGCGTGAAGCTGCTGGACTTCGGCATCGCCAAGCAGCTCGACCCGCGCGACTCGCGCATGGACCAGACGCGCACCGGCTTGCGGGTGATGACGCCGGCGTACGCGGCGCCCGAACAGATCCGCGGCGAGCAGGCCGGTGTTTATACGGACGTGTATGCGCTGGGGGTCATTTTGTATGAGCTGCTGGCGGGCGCGCTTCCCTTCGACGTGGAAAACCGGCCGACGGGGGAGATCGAGCGGATGATCCTCGAGCAGGAGCCCGAGAAGCCTTCGGTGCGCGCGAGGCGGCAGAGCGAAGGAGCCTTGCAGGCGAGCCGGGCCTCGTGGGCGGATCTGGACGTGCTGTGCCTGACGGCGATGCACAAGGATCCGCAGCGGAGATACGGCTCGGTGGAGGCGCTCATCCGGGATCTCGATCATTACCTGGCGGGCGAGCCGCTCGAAGCGCGTCCGGATACGCTGCGCTACCGGGTGGGCAAATTTGTGCGGCGCAACCGGCGGGCGGTGGTGGCGGCGGGCGCGGTAGTGGCGACGGTGGCCGCTCTGATCATCTTCTTTACAGCGCGGCTGGCGATGGCGCGCAACACCGCGCTGGCGCAAGCGGCCCGGGCCGAGCGCATTCAGGCGTTCATGCTGAACCTGTTCAACGGCGGCGACAATGAAGCCGGGCCGGCGGACAGTCTGCGCGTGGTGGATCTGCTGGACCGCGGTGTGCAGCAGGCGCGATCGCTCGATCGAGAACCGGCGGCGCAGGCGGATCTGTATCAGACCCTGGGCGGCATCTACGAGAAGATGGGCAAGTTCGACCAGGCGGACGCGCTGCTGGGCTCTGCGCTCCACGAGCGCACGCGGATGGCGGGGGCCGGGAGCGCCGAAGCGGCGGAGAGCGAGGTCGAGCTGGGGCTGCTGCGGTCCGATCAGGACAAGCTGGAGGAAAGCGAACGCCTGGTGCGCGACGGATTGGAGAAAGCCAAGCGCCTGCGCCCGCCGGACAACGCAGCCGTAGCGCGAGCCATGTTTGGCCTGGGGCAGGTGCTGGAAAGGCGCGGCAAGTACGCGGAGGCGATCGGCATTCTGGACCAGGCAGTGAAGCTCGAATCCGGTCCGGGGCCGCCCACCGCGGAACTGGCGGGCACGCTCAATGAGCTGGCCAACAACCATTTTCAAATCGGCCATTACGATACGGCGAAATCGCTGCATGGGCGCGCGCTGGCCATTCACCGGCAACTGTTCGGGGATCGGCATCCTTCGGTGGCGTTCGATCTTCTGGACCTGGCGGACATCCAGCAGGAGCTGGGTTATTATCCCGAGGCGGAGCGGCTGGCGCGGCAAGCGCTGGCCATCAGCCGTCCTTATTACGGGGAGAACCATCCGGAGACGGCGCACGATCTGACGGTGCTGGGGCGCGCGCTGATCTTCCAGAAACGGTATGACGAAGCCGTGGACGCGCTCCAGCAGGCGCTCGAGATTCGCGAGCGGGTTTACGGAAAAGTCCACCCCATGGTGGCGGATACGGTGAATGAGCTGGGCAGCGTAGCGTACATGCGCGACCAACTGGACGAAGCGGAACGGCAGTTCCAGCGGATGGCGGATATCTACCAGGCGGTTTACCACGGCCACTACTTCGGGATGGCCACGGCGGAGTCGAATCTGGGCGCGATTTACATGGATCGAAAGCAGTGGCCGCGGGCCGAGCAGTATTTCCGGCAAGCGCTCCAGCTTTACATCGAGACACAAGGGCCCGAGGACATGAATGTGGGGATCGCGCAGGAAAAGCTGGGGCACACGCTGCTGCGTCAGCTACGGTACCGGGAGGCGGAAGAGCACATGCTGGCGGCTTATCAGATTCTGAACAAGCAGGCCAGCCCGTCGGTGAGCTGGCTGCAATGGACGCGCAAGGATCTGGCCGAAATCTACGACGCGTTGCAGGAGCCCGAGAAGGCGGCGAAATTTCGGGCGGAGCGGGAGGCGGTTGCGGCCCGGACAGCGGCCGCGGGCAAACGGTGAGCGTGTCAGAGCCACGTACACGCGGGCAGTTGTGGGGCGAGAATAAGAAGGAGGAGAGCAATATGCGACGACATTTCCGATTCATGCTGGTGCTCGCGGCCGGGAGCCTTGTCCTGTATCCCGCATCCCTCCTGGCGCAACGTCCCGGGGGCGGCACACCTCCGCCGTCCCAGCCCAACAACACCAACCAGAATTCCACGGACACGGGCCAACAGACGAAGAGAATTGATGAGAGGAAGTTTTTGCAGGAAGCGGCGATGAATGACTTAACGGAGATCGCGATGGGCAAGCTGGCGGTGGAGAAGGGTGGGGACGACGCGGTCAAACAGTACGGGCAGAAATTGGTCGACGATCACACCAAGGCTGACGCTGATTTGAAGCAAATGACCGGCGGTCACGTCGATATTCCGGACGCGCTGGATTCCAAGCATCAGGGGCGCGTGGACAAACTGGCCAAGCTGTCGGGCCCGCAGTTCGACAAGGCCTTCATTAAGGATCAAGTGAAATTTCACCAGCAAAATGTACGGGACTTTCAGGACGAAGCGGCCAATGGGTCCAACGTGCAGGTGAAGAACTACGCATCCAAGAATCTGCCAACGCTCCAACAACACCTCGAGCAGGCCAAAGAGCTCAGCAAAGAAAAGAAGTAAGGGCGGGCTTCAAACGCTGGCAGCTTCCGGGTGAACCCAGGGAGCGCGGTAGGGGCGGCGCAGCAGGCGGTTGGCCTCTTCGTCGCCCACGACGCGCTGGCCGGCGGCGTCCCAGGTGAGGCTGCGGCCGAGCTTCATGGAGAGATTGGCCAAAATGCAGCTCGCGGTTGAGATGTAGCCCTGCTCGATATCGGCGACGGGCTTGCTGCGCTTGTCGATCGCCGCCAGGAAATCCATCATGTGATGGCGGATGGCGGGAGCGCAGTGTTTTTCCAGGTCCTTCTCGGTTTTATCTTCGGGATATTGCTCCAATTCATAGGTCACATCGCGGTGAACAGGTGCGCCGTCTTCAGGAATGAAGTCGTAGCCGTAGACGTCGGCCTTGAGCGTAGCTTTGTCGCCGTAGAAGATAGCGGACCAAGGGTACTTGGGATCGGCCGGCGCGCCCCAGCTACGGTGCTGCCAGGTGATGCGGAGATCGGGGTAATCAAAGGTTGCGGTC
The DNA here is from genome assembly GCA_030041035.1 of Bryobacteraceae bacterium. Classification (GTDB taxonomy): domain Bacteria; phylum Acidobacteriota; class Terriglobia; order Bryobacterales; family Bryobacteraceae; genus QHXW01. The sequence continues at coordinate 16,902 of JASHOO010000414.1, forward strand.
TGGGTGTCGCTGATGTTGGCTTTGCTCTTCTTATCGACGAAGATGCCGCCGGTGGAGGAGATGCGCGTAGGCCATCCGAGGTCCAGCATCCAGCGGGTCATATCGAACATGTGGATGCACATGTCGCCGACGATGCCGTTGCCGTATTCCATGAAGGCGCGCCAGCCGCGGGGATGGTCGAAGGCGTTGTAAGGCCGCATGGGAGCGGGGCCGGTCCACATTTCGTAATCCAGGTAGGAGGGAGGATCGGTGTCGGGCGGATTACCGGTGGCGCGCATGTGGTAGTAGCAGCAGATATCGACCGTGGCGATTTTGCCGAGCTTGCCGGGGCGGATGAACTTGTTCATGGCTTCGACCAGATGCGGGGTGCTGCGGCGCTGGGTGCCGACTTGCACGACGCGGTTGTATTTGCGGGCGGCGGCCAGCATGGCCTGGCCCTCGATCACATCGACGCTGATGGGTTTCTGCACATAAACGTCGATGCCGGCCTGGACGGCGGCGATCATGGGCAGGGCATGCCAGTGGTCGGGGGTGGCGACTTCGACGATATCCAGGTCTTTCTCCGCGAGCATATCGCGGAAGTCATGGAAAAGGCGCGGTTTTTTCCTGGAGGCCTGGCGCGAAGCGACGATGTCGGCGGCCTGGGCAAGCATGTTTTTGTCGACATCGCACAGGGAGACCACTTCGACCGGCGCGACCTGGATGAGCCGGAGCAGGTCGCTCTTGCCATACCAGCCGGTGCCGATGAGGCCTACTCTGCGGGGCTTCTGGTCGGCAAAAGGGGCGGCATAGCTGCGCGGACGAGCGAGGGCCATTCCGGCGGCGGCGCTGGTGAAGAACTGACGGCGGTTCATGATGTCTCCAAGTGTTGCAAAACGCTACGGAGAGTATAGCCGGATTCGACGCCTTACTGGGGTTCCGTGGCGGAATTCCGAACCACGTTGCGCGGTTTGACCCGACGAGTTTGCGGGTTTGGACACAGGGCCGGGGCTGGGCGGACGGCCTGGTTATCGGCGGGAGGCTTGATTCGATGGGCACTGCGGGTGAGGAAGACGATTCGGTCCGGTGATTGCGGGAAACGGGGCAAAAGTCAATTCCGCCTGAGCGGGGTTTTTCGCCCGACCAGCAAAAGGTGCGGCCTGCGTCGAGGCTGGACAACCCCGCTCCGGCCGTGGGGGGACGGGAGGTGACTCAGATGCACCTAATTCCTACAGAAGAAGAGGTTCTCAGCCTGGTGCGCCGGACGGGCGCTCTCCGCAACGGACATTTTGCCTACGCGAACGGGCTGCATGCCAACCAACATCTGGAGGCGGCGCTGGCGTTGCGCTACCACCGGCTGGCGAAGACGCTGACGGTGGGCCTGAGCCGGCTGCTGCGGGCCAATCCCGACGTACGGCAGATGATTCCGCAGCTTTCGGTGGTGGCGGCGACAGTGGCCGGGTTGCCGGTGGCCTACGGCTTGTGCGAAGCGCTGCATGCGCGGCAGGTCTACTGGGCGGAGAAAGAAAGCCGCGAGTCCGCCATGCGATTCCCGCAGTATTTGGAGCAGGCGCTGGGCGAGCAGGTATTGCTGGTGGATGACATTTTGCGATCGGGCAAGCAGCTTGAGGAAGCGCGGGCGCTACTGGAGTCGAAGGGATGCCGGGTGGCGGGGATGGCGGTTCTGTTTCACCAGCCGACGCCGCGGACATTGAGATTCGGCTCGCTGCCTCTTTTTTATCTGGCGCGGCTGGAAGGCGGCTACTACGCCGATGCTGCAGATTGCGAGCTTTGCCGGCACGGCGTGCCGCTGGAGCGAGTGGAGGCGGACGAGAAGACCGAAGAAGCACGTGAGATGTTGCTATATGCAGGTTCTTAACATTTTTCAGTTTTCTGAGAAGGAGGAAATGTGAGCACAGCAGTCCTAACTAAGGAAACCCTGAATCCGTTTGAAATCGCGCAAGCGCAGTTTGACGCGGCGGCAGATTACCTGATGCTGGACGAAGGTTTGCGGACGATTCTCAAACGCCCGAAGCGGCAGTTGATCGTTTCCATTCCGGTTCGCATGGATGACGGGCGAATCAAGGTATTCGAAGGCTATCGCGTGCAGCACAATCTTTCGCGCGGGCCGGCAAAGGGCGGGATCCGCTACCACCCGGATGTGACGCTGGATGAGGTGAAAGCGCTGGCCTCGTGGATGACGTGGAAATGCGCCACGGTGAACATCCCTTACGGCGGCGGCAAAGGCGGGGTGCGCGTGGATCCCAAACAGCTCTCGCTGGGCGAGCTGGAGAGGCTGACGCGCCGCTACGCGACGGAAATCGCGCCGATCATCGGACCGGACCGCGACATTCCGGCGCCGGACGTTTACACAACGCCGCAAACCATGGCGTGGATCATGGACACCATCAGCATGTTCCACGGGCATACGGAGCTGGGCGTGGTGACGGGCAAGCCGCTCAGCCTGGGCGGGTCCAAGGGCCGGCACGAAGCGACGGCGCGCGGCTGCCAATACACGACGCGCGCGGCATGCGCGGTGAAACGCATTTCGCTCAAGGGCGCCAAGGTGGCAGTACAGGGATTCGGCAACGCAGGAAGCATCGCGGCGCGCCTGCTGCATGAAGACGGCGCCACGGTGATTGCCGCGAGCGATTCCAAGGGCGGCATATACAACGAAAACGGCATCGACCCCGAGGCGGCGCTGCGGCACAAGGAGGAGACGGGCAGCCTGGTAGGATTCAGGGGCTGCGATGCGATCAGCAACCAGGAGCTGCTGGAGCTTCGCTGCGACGTGCTGGTGCCGGCGGCATTAGAGAACACCATCACGCTCGAAAACGCCGAGCACATTCGCGCCAAGATTGTGGCGGAAGCCGCGAACGGGCCGACCACGCCGGGCGCGGACCGCGTTCTGCGTGAGCGGGGAATTTTTGTGATTCCGGATATTTTGTGCAACGCGGGCGGCGTAACGGTGTCGTACTTCGAATGGGTACAGGACCTATATGGATTCTTCTGGACCGAACACGAAGTCAACAGCTACCTGGAACGCACCATGTCGGCAGCCTTCAGAGAAGTACATGCGGCCGCGGAAAAATACCGGGTCGACATGCGGACCGGAGCTTACATTACGGCGGTTGCGCGAGTCGCTGAAGCGACGAAGGTACGGGGGATTTTCCCGTAAAAGCAGGTGCCAGGTTTCAGGTGCCCGGTTTCAGGGTGAACTGAGCGAGCTCGGTCAGGTCCAAACGGCCGGTGTACACGGCCATGCCGAGCGCGGCGTGAACGTTCATGGCCAGCAGGGCGCGAACCTCATCGAGGGTGGTGATGCCGCCGGCGGCGGTGATTTCCAGGCTAGTAGCGGCTCGCAGGCGGCGAAACCACTCCAGGTCGGTGCCCTGCATCATGCCTTCTTTATCGACATAGGTACACAAGAAACCTGAGCAATAGGGTTCCAAGTGTTTGAGGACCTGCTCGGCGCGGAGTGAGGTGGATTCGCGCCAGCCCTTCACCACGATCCAGCCGTCTTTGGAGTCGAGGGCGATGATCAAGCGATCACGGCCAATTGCCGAGCCGAGCGAGCGGAGGAAGTCTTCGTTGACTCCTGCGTTCTGGAACGCAGCAGTGCCGACAATCACTTTGCGCGCGCCTTGCCCGACGAGAGCCTGGGCGCGCTCGATGGAGCGCACGCCGCCACCTACGCGCGAGGCGGCGCGGGAGGCGACGAGGCGGACCAGATCGTCATTGAAGCCACGGCCCAT
>JASHOO010000415.1 GCA_030041035.1 Bryobacteraceae bacterium
CCGTTTGTGAGGGCGCTCGGGTCGCTGCCTGACAAGACCGTGGTCGATGGCGAGATTGTCGCGCTGGACGCTTCGGGACGGCCGTCGTTCCGATCGTTCTGCAACCGGGAGGCAATCTCACGACTGAGGTTCCACCCTGCGCCGGTGGGTAGTACCGCAACCTTGTGTTCACAACTATTACCTCCCGTACGCCTCTCGTACGCCCTTGACACTCAAATAATTTTGGGCCATTATGCAGCCAGCGTATTGCACCTGATGGAGATGGGGAGGCGGAGCTCACAACCTTGTTCGGTGAGTAGGCATCAGGGCTGGGTGTGATTGGCAATAGAAAACCAGGAGAACTTTGATGAGTTCGCTGAAAACGCGGCTTTCGCGGTACATCCTTTTCTCATCATGTCTGCTCATCCTGCTGTTGCCTGTAGCAGTGTGGGCACAACTTTACACCAGTACAGTTTCGGGACTGGTTACGGACCCGACGGGCGCGGTAATCCCGAATACGCAGGCCAAACTGGTGGACGAAGCGAAGGGCTTCTCCTTCACGGCAGTATCCGACTCCACCGGCCGGTACCTGTTTCGCAATGTGCCTCCGGGCAGTTACATGCTCTCGGTGGGAGCCCAGGGCTTCCAGGCGCAAGAACGGACCGGCGTTAAGGTCGATATTAATCAAAATGTCACGGTCAATTTCTCGCTCCAGGTGGGCGCCACCTCGCAGACCGTGGAGATCACCACCGCCGCGCCCGTGCTTTCCACTCAGGATGCCGTCACCGGCCAAATCGTGGACCGCAGATTCATCAATGACCTGCCGCTGGTGAGCCGCACGGTGACGGATCTGGTGATGCTCACGCCAGGTGTGACAGAAGTCGACACCACCTGCCCCCTCTGCACGGCCAACAACTTCATATCGAACGGAACGCGCAACGCGACCGCAGACATCCTGATGGACGGCGTAACCACCACCAACTTCGAACAAAACAGCGGCATCCTGTACCCGCTATACACGCCGTCGGTGGACGCGGTGGAAGAGTTCGTGGTGCAGGAGTCGAATTTCAGCGCGGAGTACGGCTTTACCGGTGCGACCGTGGTCAACATGATCATCCGTTCGGGGACAAACCAATTTCACGGGAGCGCCTATGACTTTCTCCGCAACCAGGTGCTGGATGCCAACAACTTCTTCAACAACGCCGCTAGTATTCCCATTCCGGCTTTAAAGAAGAACGACTTTGGAGGCACTATCGGCGGGCCGATCAAGCACGATAAGACCTTCTTTTTCTTCGACTACGACGGCACTCGCCAGGATACCCTGAGCACCTTCGCGGCAGGCGTGCCGAGTGCAGCCGAGCGCACGGGCAATTTCGGCGAGCTTTGCACCTACGCGGGCGGCACGTTCAGTCCGAACGGGATGTGCTCTGCCCCGGCTGGGCAGCTCTGGGACCCCTACACGGGGGTGTACAGCGCCTCGGCCGGCGGGCCGGTTCGCTCGGGTTACATCCCCTTCGATAATCTGATCACCTACATGAGCCCCGGCGCCGGGCTTCCGGCGCGTCCCGGCAACCTCATTGATCCGATCGCGAATAAGATGATGCAATATTTCCCGCTGCCGAACCTGGGCACCCCTGGAACCACGAACTATAACCAATACACGAATTGGCAAGGCTCGGCGGCGGCTTATGGGGTCAGCAACCAGTTCGATATCAAGGTTGATCAACGTTTCAACGATCGGGATCTCCTGGCCGTGCGGTACTCGCGCGCATGGTCTCCCGGTCCTCATTCGCCCAGCTGTTATGGGAACGTGGCCGATCCTTGCGACGGCGGCCCCGCCCCGAGCGACGCCAACCTGGTGGCTATCAACCATACGCATACGTTCACACCCACACTGCTGCTGACGCTTTCTTACGGGCTCGCCCGCAGTTACGTTTTCGAAGAAACGATTGCTGCGGAATCTCAATATAAGGGTCTAGGGCCCGTGTCCACGCTGGGCATGCCGAGCTACATGAATGCTTCTGGAATTCCGTTTATTCCATCGATCGTGCTGACAAACTACACGTCGCCCAGTTCCACCAACCTGGGTACGGAGCCCTGGAGCTACGAGCGGGAAGGCACGGAGACTCATGAACTTCTGGGAACGCTGAACTGGGTGAAGGGAACGCACGATTTGAAATTCGGTTTTGAGGGCCGGATGCACCGGACCAGTTATACCCAGCCGGGCACGCCGGCGGGATATTTCGATTTCGATTTCAGCGGGACGTCCGAGTATCCCGCCTCCGGCGGCGGCGACGCGATGGCCAGTTTCATGACCGGCGTCGGCGGGCCTACGTCCTGGGGCCAGTATGAAGTTCCCAATTATGTCAGCACGCAGAGTTTCCAGTACGGGGCCTTCGTGCAGGACAACTGGAAGGTCAACCGGAAACTGACGCTAAACATCGGACTGCGCTACGACGTGAATACGCCCCGCAGCGAGCGTTACAACCGGATGAACGCATTTGACCCGAGCGTGGTGTCGCCGGTCACAGCTCCTGGATTGGGAACGCTGTATGGCGGCGAGATTTTCATGAGCCCCAGCAACCGCAACAACTTCTATACCGAGTACGGCGATATAGGGCCCCGTTTCGGCTTTGCTTACGAGGTGTTCAACAAGACCGTGTTGCGCGGCGGTTATGGGATCTTCTACTCCACCGTCAAGGGCGGCGCTTCCGGCACCGGCGCTCTCGGATGGCAAGGCTATGATGAAATCACGCCCTGGTTCCCGCTGAATCCCAGTAACGGCGCGACCCCTTATGGAAGGCTGAGCAATCCGTTTCCTACCGGAGTGTTACTTCCACCGGGGAACTCGCTCGGCCTGCTCAATGACGTCGGTTTGGGGGCAGCCGGGCCGGTGCCCAGCATCGATTCCCCCAATCCCTACGAACAATCCTGGAGCTTTGACATTCAGCATGAGATACCGTCCAACATCCTGCTGGATGTGGGCTACATCGGCAAGAAAGGCACGCACCTTTACTTTGGCGGAGCCACGTCGCTGGACTACCTGGGCTCGCAGATCGAGCACTACAGCCCGAGCCAGATTGCGTCGCTGCTCACCTACGTGAACAATCCGTTCTACGGGATCATCACCAACGTCAACAGTGCGCTTTCGGCTCCGACTTACCCGGCGTACCAGTTCCAGTTGCCTTTCCCGCAATTCACCGGCGTCAGCATGGAAGATGCGCCTTGGGCCAACTCCATCTACAACGGGTTGCAGTTGAAAGCCGAGAAACGATTCTCACACGGCCTGCAATTTCTGGCGACGTATGTCTGGTCGAAGTCTATAGATGAGTCTTCCACCACCGGCAGCGCCGTCACGTGGCTCGGCGGTATCACACACCTGCAGGATCCAAACGATCGCGCTCTTGAGCGTAGCCTGTCGACCTGGGATATTCCGTCGGTGCTGCAATTCACCTATACCTACGAACTGCCCGTCGGCAAAGGCAAACCTCTGTTGGGCAACGCCAACGCTGTGGTGAATGGAATCCTGGGCGGCTGGCAGACCAACGGCATCTGGCGATTCAACGACGGACGGCCCGAAATCCTGTACCTTTCCGGCGGTCTGAGCCTGCCGACGTACGGAGCCCAGCAACCCGATCTCAACGCCCCGCTGCAATGCGCCAGTTCCAACATTCTGAACCAGTACTTCGCCAATCCGGGGGCGGCAACGGTCCCGCCTCCATTCACCTTGGGTACCGCCGCGCGCACGGATGCAGGCTGCCGGCAACCCGGGCAGGCGAATCTGAATTTGTCGCTCTTCAAGGAGTTTCTCCTGCCGCGTTTGCGCGAAGGCGCCAAACTCCAAGTGCGTTTCGAAACCTACAACGCATTCAACCACCCCCAGTTCTCCGGCCCGAACACGACGGTGAACGGGGGCAGTTTCGGCGTCATCACAAGCACGGCGAACAGTCCAAGAGAAGCGCAGGTGGCCTTGAAGTTGTATTGGTGACGCCGGGAGCGCGTCTCGCGCACCTTCCTACTCAGCCGGCTCCTGGACTGGTAGGATTCGGTCCGTTTGCACATTTTCCAGAACCTGCCGCGTTCCGCTGGGCCACCAGATCTTGAGTTTGTCGACGCGCTCCGCCGCCCCCAAGCCAAAATGCACACGCGGGTCGCTGGAGGCCCTCAGGCCAGTGCTGGTGGTTGCGTGGTTATAGAGAGCGCGGCCGCCGGGGAGCGTGGCCTTGAGGCGCGCGCCGAGGCCGTCCCGATTGCTGCGCGTGCCGATCAATTTGACCAGCAACCAGTGATTTTTTTCGGGCGAACGATTCATCAAAATCTCCGGAGGCCCGTCTTTCACCGTGACAATTGCATCGATGCGGCCATCGTTGTCCAGATCTCCGTAGGCCATTCCGCGATGCAACTGGGGCACCGGCAACTGTCCCAATTTCGAATATTCTCGTGCCGGGAGGACGCGTCAGCAAAGGCGGCGGAACCGCTACGATCAGCGGTTTTCCCTTAGGCGGGACGCCGTGGTATTGGGCACGAAGGTAAACGCTGCCTGACTGATCGTGGGTTAGCCGTGCGGGTATCCGCGCAAAGTGATGTCTATTCAGCAACGTACGTGTGAGTCGTGCCAATTTGCGACTGGTTGCTGCAATCGCATAATGAGCCGCCTACTACCTTTTCGAAATCGGTGTCGGAGAGCTCATCCTCGACCTCTGGCACATTGGGCTGGGTTGGATGCTTCTTCTCAATCGCCTTGTCTTTTTCGTCTCCCATACTGGTGCTCCTTTTTTCACAATTTTTTGAACCCCTGTGAATCCGGCAACCGCGCACACTCAATCCTAATCCGCCCCTTCAACAGGAACAAGTAAAAACGAGCGGTCACCGGAATGAAGGAACCCCTCGCTGCAGCCGGGGGAGGAGTCGCTTCACCGAGATTCCTCACTCTGAACTCGCTGTTCTACTTGTATTTAGCAGGTTTTCGGAAGTGGGCAGTGTCCACTTGCGGGAAGAATCGTCGCGAAATCGTACAACTGTTACGGCGAGGCCTGGCCTCATGAATGGCTCTCGCATGGGACAGAGCAAAGGTCTGATCACTCATTCCCAAATCAAGAGCGATGGCAATGAACCCGGAGCCGCCAGGCGCAAGAACTCGTACCCGATGCCGGCCATACCCTGGTGAAAGGAAGCGAGGTAGG
>JASHOO010000416.1 GCA_030041035.1 Bryobacteraceae bacterium
GTGCGGAAACCCTCGGGTGAGGTCGTCACAAGTGAAACGCCGGTGGCGCGGATGTCGGAGAAATACAGGATTTTCAAGTATCCAGGGCTTCGCGGGCTGGGGGTGCTGGGGCAGGCGATGTCGCTGGGCATCAAAGCGCTGCGTTTTTCAGCCAACGTGTCGCTGGATGACGGGCGGCGCAACGAGAAGCCGAAAGAGATGTCGAGCGGGGCCATGGCGCTTCAGATTCTGTTTTCATTCGGTTTCTTCATTTTCCTGTACAAGTTCGTGCCGCTGTACCTGACGACGTGGTTAGGCAAGGGGCATCCGGTGGTCAATGGGAGGCTGGCGTTCAACATGATCGACGGACTGATCCGACTGGCGATTTTTCTGGCCTTCCTGTTCCTCATGTCACGCTCGAAGGACATCCGGCGCGTGTTTGAATACCACGGGGCCGAACACAAAGTGGTATTCAACTTCGAATCCGGCCAGCCGGTGACGGTGGAAAACGCGCAGAGGTTCACGACGTTCCATCCACGTTGTGGAACCAGTTTTCTGCTGGTAGTGATGGTGATCTCGATGCTCGTTTACACGCTGATCCCGTTTCAGGGATTTGGTATGAAGCTGCTGTCGCGCGTTCTGCTGCTGCCGGTCATCACTGGGCTGAGCTATGAGCTGATCCGGTTGGCCGCGAAGCGCCGCGGATCGTTCCTGGCGTTGATGACGGCTCCGGGGCTTTGGCTGCAGCGCATCACCACGCAGCCGCCCTCCAACGAACAGGCCGAAGTGGCCATCTGCGCGCTCGACCACGCCATGGCACTCGAATCCACGCAGGGCGGCCAACTGGTCATCGCTTAACCTCCATGGAATTCAGAGGAAAGCTGGACCAGATTGAGGTGCGTTTCGAAGAGCTGACGCGCCAGATGGCCGATCCGGCAGTGATCGCAGACGCGGAACTGTACCGCAAAACCGCCAAGGCGCACAGTGAGCTTTCCGAGATTGTCTCGAAGTACCGCGAGTGGAAGGAAGCCTCGAGCCAGCTCGAACAGGCGCGCGCCATGCTCTCGGACTCCGATCCGGAGATGCAGCAGATGGCGCAGGAAGAGATTGTGCGCCTCGAGCCGACACTTGCCGGGATCGAGCAGGAGTTGAAGGTTCTGCTGCTACCGAAGGACCCGAACGACGAGAAAAACGTGGTGCTCGAAATCCGTGCGGGCACGGGCGGCGACGAGGCGACGCTGTTTGCTGCGGAGATCTTCCGCATGTATTCGCGCTACGCCGAATCACAGCGGTGGCGCGTGGAAATCACGTCGACGAGCGAATCTTCAGTGGGCGGGCTGAAGGAAGTGATTGCGCTGGTGAGCGGTGAGCGCGTGTACAGCAAGCTGAAGTATGAGAGTGGAGTGCATCGCGTACAGCGCGTTCCGGTGACGGAGCAACAGGGGCGTGTGCACACCTCAGCCATTACGGTGGCGGTGCTGCCGGAAGCCGACGAAGTGGAAGTCGAAATTGAGCCGAAAGACATTCGCATCGATACGTTCTGCTCTTCGGGACCGGGGGGACAGTCGGTAAACACGACATACTCGGCGGTGCGGATCACGCACCTGCCGACCGGCCTCGTGGTTTCGTGCCAGGACGAAAAATCGCAGATCAAGAACAAAGCCAAGGCGCTGCGCGTGCTGCGGTCGCGGCTCTACGAGATCGAGCTGGAGAAACAGAGGGAGCAGCTTGGCGCCGAGCGGCGCAGCATGGTGGGCACGGGCGATCGCAGCGAGAAAATCCGCACCTATAATTTTCCGCAGAACCGTGTGACGGATCATCGCATCGGGCTGACGCTGCATCAGCTCAATATTGTGATGGATGGTCGGCTGGATCCTATCATCGAAGCGCTGACTACGCATTACCAGACAGAAAAACTCAAACAGGAAGGCGTGACGGCTTAGGGGGGTGCGATGACCCTCCGGGACGCGCTGCTCCAAGGCACGAAGCTCCTGGAGGAGGGAAGCATCGCGTCTCCTCGGCTGACGGCAGAAGTGTTGTTGTGTCAGGCGCTGCACCAGGAGCGATCGTTTCTTTATGCGCACAGCGAGCGCGCATTGCAAGAGGTGGAATGGATCCACTACGGCCGTTACCTCCACCAGCGGCTCAACGGGATGCCGATACAGTACATCACAGGGCGCCAGGAATTCTACGGGCGCGAATTCCGCGTGACACCGGATGTTCTGATTCCGCGGCCGGAAACGGAGCTGGTGGTCGAGACAGTGCTGAATTTGAAGCGTGATGCGCGGCGGATTGTGGATGTAGGTTGCGGATCAGGTGCGATCGCGGTGACGCTGCGTTTGGAGACACTAGCGCAAGTGTGCGGAACCGATATCTCAGCCGAGGCCCTGGCAGTTGCGGCAAATAATGCACGCCGTCTGGGCGCGCCGGTCGAATTCGTAGAATGCGATTTGCTTTCTGCGATCGCAGAGGCATCGGTGGACGTGATCGCGTCGAATCCACCTTACGTGCCTCTGGGTGACCGCGCAGGCTTGCAGCGCGAGGTGCGCGAGCATGAACCTGAAGCCGCGCTGTTCGCCGGTCCGACCGGATTCGAAATCTACGAGCGGCTGGTGAACGAGGCGCCGCGCGTGCTACGCCGCAGCGGCTGGCTGGTAATGGAGCTTGGCTACAATAGCAGAGACCGAGTGACGGCCATGCTGGGTTCGGGCTGGCGAGATGTGCAGGTGGCGCCGGATCTGGTAGGAATTCCGCGGGTGCTGGCGGCGCGTTGGCAGCCATGAAAACCATCTTTCACGTCGATATGGATGCTTTCTTCGTTTCGGTGGAAGAGTTGTTTGACCCTTCGCTCAAGGGCAAAGCCGTGGTTGTCGGGGGAAGGCCGAATGAGCGCGGTGTGGTGTCGGCGGCTTCGTATGAAGCGCGGAAGTTCGGGGTGCATTCCGCTTTGCCGTTGCGCACAGCATACAAACTGTGCCCACATGCAATTTTTGTGGACGGTCATCCGGACCGGTACCGCGATTGCTCGCAGCGCGTATTCGAAGTGTTGCATCGCTTCTCGCCACAAGTGGAGATGGCTTCCATTGACGAGGCCTATGTCGATATGACGGGTACGGAGAGGCTGCACGGGCCGCCGCTGCGCGCCGCGCACACACTGCACGAGGCCATGCGCGCGGAAACACAGCTTAATTGCTCGATCGGCATTGGGACGTCGCGGCTGGTGGCAAAGATCTCTTCGGACCAGGCCAAGCCGAACGGCATCCTGATGGTGATACCCGGCCAGGAGGCGCGGTTTCTCGCTCCGCTCGATGTGCGCAAGGTGCCCGGCGTAGGCAAGGTGACCGAAAGGAATCTGAACGTGCTAGGTATTCACAAGGTCGGGGACCTGGCGAAGTTAGACGAGAGTTCTCTCGAAAGCCGTTTCGGCAAGTGGGGGCTGGCGCTGGCGGGTAAAGCACGCGGGCTCGATGCAGGAGGCTGGTTCGATAGCGAGGTCGGCGAAGACATTGAACCCAAATCGATCAGCCACGAGCACACTTACAACGAAGACACCTCGGATTCCGAGGTGCTGGAAGCGACGCTGGCGCGGCTCTCGGAGATGGTGGGGCGGCGGCTGCGCGAGAACGGACTGCACGCGCGCACGCTACAGCTCAAACTGCGCTACCAGGACTTTTCGACCATCACGCGCGCGCACACCCTGGAGCAGCCCACTCAGGTGGATACGGAAATCTTCGAGGAGATCCGGGCCCTGTTTCGAAAAAACTGGAGGGCGGGGAGAAAGGTGCGTCTGCTGGGTGTGCACGCTGCGTCGTTCGAAGCAGCCGGACCACAGCTTGATCTGCTGGGTGAGAGCAAGCACGAGCGCTGGGAACAGGCGCTGGCGGCGGCCGACCGGCTGCGCGATAAGTACGGCGAATCGGCGGTGTCGCTGGCGTCCGGCATGCGCGGCCGCTTTCGCGAGCGCACGCACGAAAATCCCGCCGGGCTTCCGGGAAAGCCGAAGTAGTCGGAAATGCCCGAGGGTTCATACCACTATTGCGACATCAGTCTGCCGGTGCCGCTCGACCGTCCGTTCACCTATTCGCTGCCGGAGACACTGCGGCATCGCGTACGGCCGGGGTGCCGCGTGATCGTACCGTTTGGCGTGCGTAAACTGACGGGCGTGGCGCTCCGCTGTCATGATGAGACGCCGGCGGTCGAGACGCGCGATGCTCTTCGTTTGATTGACGCCGAACCGGTGCTCGACGATGAATTGCTCTCACTCGCGCGTTGGATCAGCGGGTATTACTGCGCGCCGTTGGGCGAGGTGTTGCGTGCGATGCTGCCGCTGGCGAGTGAGATCCACTCCGGGAAGGCGTATTCCTTGACCGCTGCCGGTCTCGACGCGGCCCGCCAACTGCTTCTCGATGCGGGGCCTGAAGATCCCGTGGCCACCGTTTTGCGAATGCTGGAGAAGCGCCCGCTTTCCGCAGCTTATCTGGCGAAGAAGTTACCGCTAGCCGATAAGGCGATCCGACAGCTAGAGCGGAAGGGGTTCATTGTTGCGGAGCAATATCATGCCGAACGGGATCCGCTACGCGCGCCTTCGGACCGGCTGCGGGTTGAACTGGAGCAAGAGCCCGCCGATCGCAAACTGCCAAAGGCGGAGCGCGAGCTGATTGCATTTCTGCTGTTGCATCCGGGGTCGCACAACTTGAAGGACGTGGAGCAGCAGGTGCGGAATGGCGGCGCGGCAGCGCGATCGCTCGCGCGGAAGCGGATTCTCAAAGTAACGCGGGAGGCGGCTCCGGCACCCGGCGCCGGTCCTGTCCGGGCACGACACACGCTCAACGGCGCGCAGCAAGATGCGTTCGCGGCGATCCAGGCAGCCATCGAAGCAAAACAGTTTCGAACATTCTTGTTGCACGGCATCACGGGATCCGGAAAGACGGAGGTCTATCTCAGCGCGATCGAGGCCACACTTGAGGCGGGGCGCGGTGCGTTGCTGCTGGTGCCGGAGATCGCCCTGACGCCGGCGGTGGCGGGGCAGTTTTTCGCGCGATTCGGCGATCGCGTGGCGATCCTGCACAGCGCGTTCACGGATACCGAGCGCACCGAGCAGTGGCGCCGTATTCGCTCCGGCGCTGCAGGTGTCGTGGTGGGAACGCGTTCCGGCGTCTTCGCGCCGGTGCGCAATCTCGGGCTGATCGTGGTGGACGAGGAACACGACCAGAGCTACAAGCAGGAGGAAACGCCGCGTTACAACGGGCGAGATGTGGCCATCGTGCGCGCGCAAGCTGCGGGTGCGTGCGTCGTCCTCGGCTCGGCCACGCCCAGTCTTGAAAGCCGTTACAACGCCCAGCGTGGCAAGTACACGCTTTTGGAACTTCCTGAACGTATCGAACGGCGGCCGCTTCCCACGGTGGAGCGGATCGACATGCGCGAAGAATTTCTGGAAACGCGCAAGCAGACAACGTTTTCGCGGCGGCTCATCGGAGGCATCGGGCAGCGCCTGGAGAACCGCGAGCAAATCATGCTGCTGCTCAACCGGCGCGGCTTTTCGAGTTTCGTAGCCTGCCGCGCGTGCGGCGAGCGCATCCAATGCCGCAATTGCGCGGTTACGCTGACCTATCATCGCCGCGATCGCCGTCTGCTTTGCCACTACTGCGGTTACGCCGAACGTGTGCCGACCATTTGTCCGAAATGCCAGAGCGAGCACATCTACTTTCTGGGTGTAGGGTCGGAGAAAGTGGAGGACGAACTGCACAACCAGTTTCCGCGCGCGCGCATCGCGCGGCTGGATCGTGACACCGTGACGGGCAAGCGGCAATACGAGGTCATTCTGCAGGGCTTTCGCGAGGGCAGTTACGACATTCTAGTGGGCACGCAGATGATTGCCAAGGGGCACGACATTCCCAACGTGACGCTGGTGGGGGTGGTCTCGGCTGATGTGGGTCTCGGCTTGCCGGATTTCCGCGCGGCAGAGCGCACGTTTCAGCTACTCACGCAAGTGGCGGGACGTGCGGGCCGCGGCGATCTGCCGGGCACTGTGCTGGTGCAAACGATCAATCCGGATCACTACGCGATTCGCTTGGCTGCAAGCCAGGATTATCAGGCGTTTTACGAGAAAGAACTCAACTTCCGGCGCCTGATGCATTACCCGCCCTTCACCGCCATGGCCAATCTGTTGGTGCACAGCGAGAAACAGGAAGAAGCGCTGCGCTTGAGCGTGGAGCTGGGCCGCCTGCTCACGCCGGCGCCCGAGAACATCAAGGTGATAGGCCCGGCAGAAGCGCCAGTGCCGCGACTGAAGAACGAGTTCCGTTACCAGTTACTCATCAAGTCGGCGAGCCGCAAGGTGCTGAACGAGCAACTGCGCCGTGTGCGTGACTTTGCGCTAGCCAACAAGTGGCCGGCTACGGCGCTCGTGATGGACGTCGATCCGCTGACGCTGATGTGAGGGATATGCGCGCTTGAATCCCTGCACCATTCCGGGGCATCACAACAGCATGTCCACTAGTCTTGCATTGGTGTCTGAAGAAGCTGTTGCGCCGCGGCCCCAGGCACGTCCGGAAGATCGCTTGGAGGACGATGAGCTCCTGGATGCCTATTCGCGCGCGGTCATCGGGGCCGCGGAAAGCGTCAGTCCTTCGGTAGTAAATATCGAAACCCGCCACCATGTCCGCGGAAGAGAGGCTGGCGGCAGCGGTTCCGGCTTCGTTTTTACCCCTGATGGCTTCATTCTGACCAATAGCCATGTGGTGCATGGCGCCATGCGCATCGATGTCATGCTGCCGGATGGCCGCCGATCCCGTGCCGTCCTGGTGGGAGACGACCCTGACACCGATCTCGCTGTGATTCGCATCGATGCGTCAAATCTGGCGCCTGCCGTTCTGGGTGATTCCGGCCGGATCCGCCCCGGCCAGCTGGTGATCGCGATTGGCAACCCGTTCGGTTTTCAGTGCACGGTCACGTCGGGTGTGGTCAGTGCCCTCGGCCGCTCCCTGCGAGCGCAATCCGGCCGCCTGATTGACAACGTGATTCAAACCGATGCAGCGCTTAATCCAGGCAACTCCGGCGGTCCGCTTGTGAATTCCCGTGGTGAAGTTATCGGTGTCAACACCGCCGCGATCCGCGGTGCGCAAGGCATCTGCTTCGCCACGGCCATCAACACCGCCAAATTCGTCGCCGCGAGATTAATCAAAGACGGTTCCATCCGCCGCCGTCACATCGGTGTGGTCGGGCAAGATGTGGCGCTGCCCCGCCGGTTGATCCGGTTCCACAATCTTCCGGTCGATAGCGGCGTTCGCGTCGAAGAAGTCGTACCCGGAGGCCCTGCCGAGGGCGCAGGGGTTCTGCGCGGCGATGTAATCGTGGCGTTCGACGGCAGGCCCATTGCCGGTATCGACCATCTGCACCGCTCTCTCACCGACGCCCAGGTAGGCGTGCGATGTGAGCTGAGCCTCATCCGTGGAGTAGAAAAAATGGACCTCGGAGTGTTTCCCGAAACCCGCCAGGAAGATTGATAGCATCGGCATGGCACGCCGGCTGTTTGGAAGAGCTTTTGGCTTCCCAGAGAACCTCCGGGCGCGATGGTGCCGTTCGCGAAGCGCTCGCGAGCCGTTGGGTTACGGGTTCAAGTAAGGCACTACCCTCGCGGGCATGGTATCAGGCTCAACCAACCAGACGCGGCGGCTGTGGAAATAGTGGATGAGCGCACGGTTGCTGGCATCGTCCAATTCTCGGGCCCACACAACTTTCGCCGTGGCGATGTCGGCGCGGTTGTAGACCCATTCTTCGAAGAAGTTGTGGTTAGGCTTGTATCGCACAAGCACCAACTGGAGGCCTGGCTCCTGTTCCAGGCGGGTCTCGATGCGGGCGCGCTCCGTATTGCCAGGTCGCGTGTAATACCAGGTCATGGGCCAATCGGGGGGCATGTAGAAGCTCAGAGGCTGAGCACAAATCCGCAGCAGCACCATCAATAAACACAATACGGGCACGCTGCGCGCCAGCGGCAGTCCGGCTGAGAGCCCATGCCACCGCCAGACCCGCAGATGCCGCAGGCCTTGCAGCACGATGGCATAGACTAGCCCGGTGATGGGCGCCGCATAGTGCGGGTAAAACCAGGTATTCACGCTCAAACCCACGAGGAAAATACCGCCGATGGTCATGAGCGGACGCACACGGCGGTCCTTCCACATCCACGGGAGGAAGAGCAGCGGCAACGTGAATGCGGGTCCAATAAAAAACATCCAAAACGCTATCGCTTTGCCGGCGGTGTTTTTCACCAGGCCCAAAGGCGTCTTGGCTTCCTCGAACCTGGCCAGTTCCCAGCCTACATAGAAGTCGCGCATCTGCTCGTTCCGGTACGCGGGAATGGGGTTGGGGCGTTCCCAGAGAAAGATGCGGGCCGGTGCATATTGGTCACGATCGACCTGATAGGGCATGCGGAAAGCATTCCCGGTGACCCGCCAGTAATAGTAGGCCATCCCAGTGCCCGCGAGCGCCAGCACGACGAGCGCCGGCGCAAGAGTTCGCCGGAGCGCCGTCTTCAGCGCGCCTCCTCGCTTTTTCGAGATCCAGATCAGCAGCAGGATGCACACCGAAAGACAGAGCACGAAACCTTCGTAGGGCCGGCTATTGGCCAACACCACCATGCCGCACGCCATCAGCAGCGAGTCACGCACGTTCGCGTTCCGTATGATGCGCGGCAGCGCACCCAGCACGAGAAGCCCGCCGATGGCAGGTACCGCTCCGCCCCAGTAGCTGTCGATCCAGTAGCCGAACAGACTGAGCCGCAGGACGGCCAATACACCGCCGAGCAACGCCCACTGCGGGGGCAGCCAGCCTTGCAGCATCCAGCAGACGAGCGCGCACATCATAGACACGCTAACCAAAACGCCCGCCCACTCCTGGCCCGTTACTAATTTGCCCGCAGCCAGAACCATGCCTTGCGCCACGTGGTACATGGATGCATACGCGGGACGCTGCAGCACATGCATGGTTTCGAAGTGCGCCCACATCGGAGGAGTCGGGTTGGCGAGACGGCCCGACGCGAACGTGTCCGCGGCGACGAGATAGCTGAATTCATCCGTAATGACCGGCGCGCGGATGGGAAGCACGGGCAAAAGCGCCGCTCGCGCAGCCAGGGCTGCCAAACCGGTACATACCACGGCCAGTTTTCGCTGGCGTGCGAAATTATGAAACGCTCGCTCCGCCGGTACGAACCACTGCCTGCCCCAATCTGTTGAGGAGAAGGCGAGCTTCACCAGGATCAGCAGTCCCAGCAGCTCGATGAGATAGAACGAGTAGCGGATTACATTGGCCAGCAGCCACGCTATGACTTGAGCCATCGGAGCCTGTAATAATCGGATGCGGCGGACACCGGCGTCCGTGGCTCAACGCGAAATAAATGCGCTGGCATCGTCCACGCCGGCGGTTTCCAGCAGCGAGGCCCGGATTCGGGACTGCTCCTGCGAGATCTGCAAAAGGGATTTGAGCGAGGGCTGCGGTTTCACGCGCATGAAAATCTGGTAGGCAAACAGCCCGCGGGAAAATCGCATCAGGAACTGATTCACTGCAAGCAGGGTGCGGCTCACGGAATTGTCCCCGAGTGCCAGCGGGAAAGGTCCCGGCACACCTTTCGTTTCCAGCACCGCGAAACCTGTCTGCTCCAGCGCACGGCGCAACGAGGCGAATGTGAAAAGCCGTGTGTGAGTGACATCCAGGATGCCGCGCTTTCCATAATTGAACTGGCCGAGCAGCAGCATCAAACGCGTGATGAGGCACGCGACGTTTCCCGTACTGATGATCACCTCGGTCGACGGGCTCAGAGCCAGAGCGTCGCGCAGTTGTTCGAGGAACCCTTCCGGTCTCGTCAGGTGCTCGAGAACGTCCAGCAACAGGATTTTCTCAAACGCGTTTGCCGGAATATAAGGAACTCCGAGATTCAAATCATGTACCTGGAATTCGTCCAGACCGCGGACGTTGATTTCCCCCACATCGACCGCGGAGACGAAACATTGCTTCTGGTCTTTGAGCACCCTTCCCATGTAGCCGCCGGCGCAACCCAAATCGAGCACGCGAGAGCCGGCGGGCACGCGCGCCAAGGTTAGGGTGTGAGGGCTGGGATAGCCAAGCTTCAGAGTGTAGGGAGACGCGGTTTCGGCCGGTGCGCAATCGAAGCGGCGATCATAGAACAGGCTCAGCTCCTGCAAGCGGGCCTTGAGCGCGACCTTCACCACGTTCCAGGCGTAACGCAGGCCGTTTACATGGCAGATTTCGTCGCCATAGTAGGTGGGAATCGGCAGTTCTTTGATGGGCTGCCGGGCGATCAGCAGTTGAATGATGATTTCCGTGTCGAAGTGAAAGCCATTTGTGTTGCGATCGAAAGGAATCGACTGGAGCGCGCGCACGGAGTAGATCCGGTATCCCGAATGGAATTCGCTCAGATTGGCGCGGAGAAGACGGTTTTCAATCCAGGTCAGAATCTTGTTGCCGGCGAACTTGTACAGCGGCATGCCGCCCCGGAGGGCTCCCATGGGCGTGAGCATACGCGAGCCGAATACAGCCGCTGCCTCGCCCCGGCGCAGAGGCTCGATCAGCATTGGGAGAGATTCGGGAGCGTATTGCCCGTCGCCGTGAACCAAAGCCACGAAGTCGTAACCATTCTCGATGGCGTACTGAAATCCGAGTTTTTGGTTCCCGCCGTATCCCTGATTGACCGGGTTGAAGAGCACGTGAATGGGGAACGGAGATCCACCGCCCTTGCTGACGCCAAGGCTGCACGCGAACGTGGCGTCCTGCGAGGCGTCGTCGATGATCAGAACCTCAACGTGATATAGGTCGGAAATCTCGGCGGGGATGCGGCGCACGACGCTGCTGATCGTCTTCTCGGCGTTGTACGCAACTATAAAAACCAGTACGCGCGGTTTGGGATGATCCGCCAAGGTCGTGCCTTTACAGTGGGTGCCATCGCATGAAAGGGATCTTCCGTCGCATTACATGCGTGGGCAAGGCTCTACCCATGGTAGGCAACGCCCGTACGCCGGCTCAATGCTGAATATAGTTGGTGGTTGTGCCCTATCGATGGTTAACGGCGTCGTGAGCCGCCTGCCGGAGTTGCTCGCTCAGAACCGTCGGCGCCCAGTACTTTTCGATGTGCTCGATGATCAGCTCGGTGCCGTGCTCATGCGGAACGAATGGCCGCGCCTTGGGATTGTACATGGAGTCGGTCAAGTCGCGGACGAGAATACAGTGCTCGCCCCAGTTCGTCATCCGTTTGATTGCGAATGAGCGGTTGAGCACGCACATGTTGGTGTGAACTCCCATGAACAGCAGGTAGTCGATGTGACTAGCCTTCAGAAAGCTGTAGATCTCAGTGCCGTCATCCGAAACGACGTCCTGAGGCGCGATGCGAAGCGCGGCGTTTTCGCGCGTCCAGGCTTTATAGAAATGGTCCGGTGTATCGCAGCCGCCGTCGGAGTCGTCGATGGGCAGCGCAGGATCGGTCAGGCCCAGTGCCGCTGGCGGATCTATCCGGGCGAATGCCAGAATGCGCAAGCGCTGCGGCGTGGCTTTATAAAAATCCATAGTCTCCGACGGCGCGTGAATGATCTGTACGCCGGCTGCACGCATGGTCTCGAGCACTGGATTCATGCGCTCGGCCAGGGCATCGACCCGCCGGCTCGCGCCAGAGCACCAGTGCTTGTCCCACATATCGCAAATCAGGATTGCTGTGCGCGACACCGGCAGGGACTGTTCAAAGTGGACTTCCTGCCACTCACCGCTGCCTTTGAAGGCTTCCACCCGCGTCCGCAGCTTCAATTGCAGGGTTGTCACATCGGCTGCCTGTGCGGCCGCACAGGCCAGTAACATGTAGAGGCTCAGCCGGCGGGTCATTTTTCGATCGTCGCCTTCTCGATGTAGTCCAGCTTCGGGAATTCGCGCACGAAATACGCGTTGCCTTCGGACTCGGCACGCGACTGGTCGGGACCGTTGCCCATGGGCGCGCCTTCCCCGTATTCGCTATAGAACTGCTGCACCACATCCATCCCTTGCGTTACTGCCCCGAAAGGAGCAAAGCGGCTGGCATCCAGCCGCTTATTGTCTGCCAGATTGATGAAAACCTGTGTGCTGCGGGTGTTGGGATTATTCTCCGCGGCGTAGGTAATGGTGCCGGGCCGATTGCTTTGGATCACGGGGTCGTCCTGCAGGTTTGCATCGCGCCACTTGGCTGTCACGGCCGGGTCCGCGGCGATACCAAACTGCACCACGAAGCCTGGCATCACACGAAAGAAGCGAGCGCCATCGTAAAATCCGCTCTTAACCAGCGTGTAAAACCGGTCCGCACCCAAGGGCGCCCAGCTACGCGTCACCGTCACATCAAACTGGCCCTTGCTGGTATCGAACCGGACCTTGTACGACTCCGGTGCCCGCTCATCAGCCGGAGCGGCCTCCGATGCCTGTTTTGAGCATCCGCAGAATACGAGCACGCTCAGAATCAGTGCGGTCAGTCTCATGCGGCACCGTATTTCTTGAACCATTGTGGTAAGCGGTTCCAGCCGCCTTGCTCTGCGGCCTTGTTGTAGCTGGGCCGGTAGTCGGCATCGCAGGCGTGACCGGCATCGCGGTAAGCGTGAATCTGGCCATCGGCGGTTGGAATCGAGATGGCGCCGGCTTCGAGGCCGAGTGTATCGGTCGTGATAGTTGACGCAGAAATCGGCGAGACCGCCCTCGCGAATCCTGTTGCCGGTGATGACGACATAAAGGGATTTTAGCGCAAGCGCCGGCCTGCGCTGCCGGCGTTATATTAGGTCGAAGGACAATCTGTGAATCGACGATCATTTTTCGGCGCGATGGGAGGAATGGGAATGCTGGCAGCGGGCCGCCCCGCCGGCGCAGCCGGTGAGACACGCACAGGATTTTTCGTGCTCGAGACTTTCTATTTGCAGCAGGGCGCACAGGTAGCCCGCATGGACGACTATTTCAGCAGGCTTGCACTTCCGGCCTTGCAAAAGGTGCACCACAACGGCCCCGTGATCTTTCTGCAATCCCTGATCGCGCCGCACATGCCGCAGGTGGTCGCGCTTTACGGTTTTCAATCGCTCGAGGACATATGGAGCGTACACACGCGTATTCAGCAGGACCCGGAGCTGGTCAAGAGCTTCGAGCAGTGGGATTCGGGAGATCCGGCGTTCGATCAGCAATCGAGCATCGTTCTCCGCGCTGCCGACTATAGCCCCGAAATCATCACACCGGCCGAGCTGCCAAAAACTTCGCGCATCTTCGAGCTGCGCGTCTATCATTCGCCGACTTGGCGCCAGCTCCAAGCCCTGCACGAACGGTTCGCGGGGCCGGAAATCCAGATCTTCCACCGCGTGGGTATTTATCCCCTTTTGTATAGCTCGACCATCTTCGGGCCGAATATGCCGAATTTGACCTACCTGATCCCCTTCGAAAGCCTCGCCGCGCGTGAGAAAGCCTGGGACGCGTTCGCCGCCGATCCGGAGTGGATCAAGGTCCGGAAGGAATCCGTCGAAAAGCATGGTCAGCTCTCGGCCGTGATCCAGATTTCGCTGTTTCGCTCCGCACCGTATTCGCCGATCCGGTGACCGCACGGGCCCGGGCCGAATGCGTGCCGATCAATCTCCCGAGCTGGTTTCTGCTGTAACAGCAATGTCGATCAGGCTCAAGTTTGGCAACCGCGGACAAGCGAAAATTCATTTTCCTTGTGTGTTGAAGGGGATTTTGCCCGCTTCAAAATTGCAGCTACTGCGGAGGTCCAGGATTCAGCGATCCTTTTCCGTGGAGAGCAGAGAGGAAATTGGTATACGGCTTACGTTGCCGATGAAGAGGGCTATGTCGCCGCACGACGGCTGAGTGGTGTCTGGATTCGCGCGATGCCGACCTTCAATCTTCGCTCGTGAAAACATCCGTAATCGCACTCAGCGGGCTGTGCTCGTCGGCGCTGGTTTTGCCGGGTGCCAGCTCGCGGCGGAGTTTGTTGATCGTCATGCTTTGCACGATCAAGCGGCCGGGACCGGTCATTCTCGCCAGGAACAGGCCTTCGCCGCCGAATATCGCAGACTTGATGCCGCCCACGAACTCGATATCGTAATCCACTGATTCATCAAACGCCACGATATTGCCCGCATCCACGTGCATCACCTCGCCCTCATTGAGCTGAAACTCGACAAAGTCGCCGCCTGCGTGGATGAAGACCGCTCCCGGCCCGATCAGTTTCTCGAGAATGAAGCCCTCGCCGCCGAAAAATCCCGCGCCCAGCCTCTTCACGAACGCGACGTTGAATTGCACACTGGTCTGGGCGAACAGAAACGCGTCGCGCTGCGCCATGATACTCTCTCCCGCCGCCAGGTCAAAAAGCTGAATCTTGCCCGGATAGCTGCCCGCGAATCCGACTTCTCCAGCGCCGTCGGAGCGAAAGTAAGTCAGAAACAGCGATTCTCCGGTAATCGTGCGCCGCAGCGCACCCATCAATTTTTCACCCAACGATTCGCCGCTCATGCGCGTTTCCCAGGCGACGTTCGCGGTTTTATACACCATCTTGCCGGCTTCGGCGTAGACTTCCTGGCCCGGCTTCAAGTAGACACGCGCCACCTGCAGGTTGTCGCCCTGAATCGCGTACTCTAGCGGCTCGACAACGGGGGCTGGGACCGCGCTACCGGCCGCTGCATTCCCGCAGCTCGCGCAAAAATTCGCCTGACCTCCAAGCTGGGCACCGCATTTCACACAAAACGGCATAGAGATAAAGTATAGAGATTCCCGCGCACCCGTGCCAAACTGTCGCAAAATGAAAGCATGCTCCGCGATGCCGCGCTTATTCCACTTTCCCAGCAGCACCACAACGGCCTCGCGCTGTGCGTTCTGACTGAGCGCGCCTTGCGTGCCGACCACTCCGCAGTCACGATCCGGCGGCTCGCGACCAAAGCTATCGACCGCTACGAAGTCGAGCTGATCAATCATTTCGCCATCGAGGAGCAGCTTCTGTTTCCCCTGGTCGAGCGAGAATTGGGCAAAATGCCGATCCTCGCGGAACTGATCGCCGACCATCGTGCGCTTGAAGGTATGATTGGCGAGATGCGCAACGCGCCATCGGCTGAATTGCTGGAACGCTTCTGCGATCTGCTGCGCCGTCATATCCGCCGTGAGGAAAACGACCTGTTTCAACACGCCCAGCAACGTCTGCCGCCCGACCTTTTGGCCGCTGTCGGAAAGGAAATCGACGCTCGAGCCGTTCGCGTCTGCCTGTAGCCCAATGCGAATCGCCTTGGTTCAGATGAACAGCCGCACCGCCGCACGCGATGAAAACGTCCGCCGCGCTTGTGAGTTTATTGCCCAGGCTGCCCTTTCCAAGCCGGATGTCGTGGTGCTGCCGGAGTTCTTCAATAACGAATATTTCCCACAGTACCGGGACTATCGTTATATGGATTACGCCGAGGCCGAAGACGGTTTCACCCAGACCCGCATCCAGGCGGAAGCGCGGCGGCACGAAATCTACATCGTCTCCACGATCTTCGAAATGGCCGGCCCGGGACTTTACTATGACACCGCCATGCTCATCAATCCGGCTGGTGAAATCGTCGGCAAATACAGAAAGGTTCATCCCGCGGCGCTCTTGAGCCTGGAGAAGATTTACTTCCGCGGGGGCTCCGGTTTTCCCGTTTTCCGCGTTGGTGAATGGACCGCCGGCTTCTCCATCTGCTACGACAACCTGTTTCCCGAATCCTGCCGCTGCCTTGCGCTGCACGGCGCCGAGCTGATCATCGCACCTTATGCCACTCCGGTGGGCGATCCCTGGGAGAACTTCCTGACCACGCGTGCGCTCGAAAATGGTGTGTTCCTCGCGGCCTGCAACCACGTGGGCGGTGAGGGCGATTGGCAAATGTCCGGCAAGAGCATGGTGATCAGCCCGCTCGGCAAGATCATCGCCCAAGCCGGCGGCTCAAATGAAGAAATTGTCCTCGCCGAATTCACCCGAGAGCAGGTCATCGATGCTCGCCGCCGCTTTCCCCTTTTTCGTGATCGCCGCCCCGACGCTTACGGTGCGATCACCCACGTTACCGAGGATCTCCACCGCTGAAGGCCGATTGCCTTTGCCGATTTTTCCCAGTATGATTTTGTGTGCCCCCCGAGTAAACTTGAAGGTAGCGTGCAATCCATCCAAGAATCCATCATTCTCGAAACCAGCCTGAGCGGTGTCGAGCGCTTCTCCCGTGGCAAAGTTCGCGACGTGTATCGGCTCGGAGATCAGCTCCTGATCGTGGCCACGGACCGTCTTTCCGCTTTTGATGTCGTCCTTCCGACCGGCATCCCCGACAAGGGACGCGTGCTCACGCAAATGTCCATCTTCTGGTTCGATCTGCTGAGCAACGTCACAGCCACTCATTTTTTG
Source organism: Bryobacteraceae bacterium (assembly GCA_030041035.1). Lineage (GTDB taxonomy): Bacteria > Acidobacteriota > Terriglobia > Bryobacterales > Bryobacteraceae > QHXW01. The sequence goes on from JASHOO010000416.1 coordinate 16,373, forward strand.
ACCGCGGATGTGGACGCTTATCCCGCCGTGTTGCATCCCTTCCGGGCGCAGCTCGAAGGGCGCTCCATGCTGGTGAAGCGTGCGGACATGGCGCCTATTGAGTGCGTGGCGCGTGGCTATCTGGCTGGTTCCGGCTGGAAAGAGTACCGCGCAGGCGGGACCGTCTGTGGCATTCCCCTGCCCAAAGGACTACAGGAAAGCAGCAAGCTCCCCCAGCCGATTTTCACGCCCTCCACCAAGGCACAAACCGGTCACGACGAGAACATTTCTTTTGAGCAAATGGCCGGCATTGTTGGAGCCGATACCGCTCATAAGTTGCGCGATCTGACCCTGGCCATTTACACGCGCGCCGCTTCGTACGCCGAAACCCGCGGCATCATCATCGCCGACACCAAGTTCGAGTTTGGCTTCATTGATGGCAAGCTCGTATTGGGCGACGAGGTGCTGACCCCCGACTCCTCGCGTTTCTGGCCGCTGGACGCCTATAAACCCGGACAAGCTCAGAACTCTTACGACAAGCAATACGTAAGAGATTATTTAGAGGAGATCCGCTGGAATAAGCAGCCGCCCGCCCCGGCGCTTCCTCCCGAGGTCGCGCACAGAACCAGCGAAAAGTACCGGCAAGCTTACCGGCTGCTCACCGGCAAAGAGCTATGAATTGGTTGGATTGGGTTTTGCTATTTCTGCTGGCTTTCTCGATCATTGCCAGTTTCCGTAAAGGCTTTTCGCGGGAACTGATCGAGCTGATTTCCGTCGTCGTCGCCCTCTTGTGCGGGTTGTGGTTCTATGGCTCGGCCGGCGTGATTTTCGAGCCCTACGTCAAATCACCGGGCGTTGCTCACTTCTGTGGGTTTCTCATCGTTTTCATCGGCGTCCTGCTTGCCGGGGCTATCGTCGGCATACTGTTTGGCCGCCTCGTAAAAGCTGCCGGTCTCACGTTCTTCGACCGCGTGCTCGGAGCGGGTTTTGGCGCCGTGCGGGGCCTGTTGATGTCCGTCGCCCTGATCGTGGCCATCGTGGCCTTCACGCCCTCGAATGGTGACGCCGCCCCGAGCGCTGTGGTCCATTCGCGCTTGGCCCCTTACGTCATCGATACCGCCCACCTGTTCGCCTCGATCGCTCCCCGCGAGCTCAAAGACAGCTTTCGCAAACACTACGGTCAGGTGAAAAGCATCTGGCAGGACACCATCAAGAACGGCATACACCACCTCCCCGATTCTGACGCTTAAACGAAACGGAAAAATGAAGGAAACATTCGAAAAGCTCGTCGACCATCTGCTGAGTAACGGGTTCTTTATGGAGGAGGCCGTCGAGATCCTCGAGAAGATGCTGATCGCGGGCGCCGTTGAGCGTACCGGCGGTAATCGCTGCGCTGCCAGCAAGCTTCTCGGTATCCATCGCAATACGCTGCAACGCAAAATGCTGGAGTATAAGATCGGAGAGCCGCGCCGCAAGCCCGTTCGCCATGTCCAGGCTCCGCGCCGCCGTCTCAAGGTAGGCTGAGTTCCCGCCGTTCTCCATGGACTTGGTGATCTTTGACCTGGATGGCACGCTCATCGACTCCAGCCGCGATCTGGCGAATTCCGTGAATGCCACGCGTGCCCACCTGTGTTTGGCGCCACTCGAAGACAAGACCGTCTACTCGTACGTAGGCAACGGCGCGCCCGTCCTGATCCGGAAAGCTTTGGGCCCTGATTATTCGGAAGACGAAGTGCAAAGCGCACTCCTCTACTTCCTCGCGTACTATCGCGACCACATGCTCGATAACACCGTGCTCTACCCCGGCGTTCGCGAGATTCTCGACCGCTTCCGCGACAACGGCATCCAGATGGCCGTACTCACCAACAAACCAGTGCGTTTCAGCCAGGGAATCATTGACGGGCTGGGCTTGACCGCGCACTTCCGCCGAGTCTACGGAGGTAACAGTTTCGAGCAAAAAAAGCCCAATCCCATCGGTATCGAAACTCTGATGGGTGAATTCAAAGTCTCACGCGAGCAAACTTTGATGGTGGGGGACAGCTCCGTCGACGTGCTGACTGCGCGCAACGCGCACGTTACCTCGTGCGGGGTCACCTGGGGCTTTCAGCCTGAAACCTTCGCCGAATGCTCCCCCGATTTCCTGATTCACCGTCCCGAAGAGCTTGCTCTGCGTGTGATCGGTCGTGGCTGATTCACCAGAGAATTGTCTGTTCTGCAAAATCGCGGCACGAACTGTCTCCGCGCCGGTTGTTTTCGAGGATGAAACGTCGCTCGCGTTTCTGGATCATCGCCCTCTCTTCCCCGGCCATACGCTGCTCATTCCGAAACGGCACTACGAAACCCTAGCCGGTCTTCCTGTTTCGCTGATCCAGCCGTTTTTCGCTGCCGCGCAGCTCCTTTCCCGTGCCGTCGAATCTGCACTCGCGGCCGATGGCTCCTTGGTGGCCATCAACAACCGCGTCAGCCAGAGCGTGCCGCACTTGCATGTTCACATCGTTCCGCGCCGCAAAAAGGACGGCCTACGCGGATTTTTCTGGCCTCGCCAGCCGTACAAGACCGAGCAGGAGGCCGAAAGCTTCCGGAAAATCATCGCCGATCATGTGCTCCGCTTGCGCGCCGGTGCATAATGGTCCCCTATGTGGCCGCACAACTATACCCCCGTAGGAGGCAGCCTGTGGCTCTCTGCACTCGTGGCGGCGGTTCCGGTTTTTGTTCTCCTTGTCCTGCTCGGGGTCTTGCGTAGGCCCGCCTGGCTGGCATCCCTTTACGGTCTGGGCGCTGCCGTCAGTGTCGCCTTAGCTGTCTACCGCATGCATCCCGGCCCACTCGTCAGCGCTGTCGGCTACGGCGCCGCGTTCGGACTGTTTCCCATCGGCTGGGTGGTTTTCACCGCCATCCTGCTCTACAACATCACCGTCAGCACGGGGAAGTTCCAAATCGTTAAAGACTCCGTCGGCAGCCTCACCGAGGATCGTCGTCTGCAAGCGCTGCTCATTGCCTTTGCCTTTGGCGCGTTCATCGAGGGTGCGGCGGGATTCGGAACGCCCGTCGCCGTCTCCGCCGCCATGCTCACCGGCCTCGGATTTTCGCCCTTCTACGCGGCCGGCATCTGTCTGCTCGCCAATACCGCGCCCGTCGCTTTCGGCTCTATCGCCACCCCCATCCTTACCCTGGCGGGCATCACCAGCCTGCCGCTCGACCGCCTCAGCGCCGGCGTCGGCCGCATCTGCGCCCCCGTTTCCTTATTCGTCCCCGCTTACCTGGTTCTCGTGATGGGCGGATGGCGCGCTCTGCGTGGCGTTCTCCCCGCCGCCGCGGTTTGTGGGCTGGCTTTCGGCGGCACTCAGTTGCTCATTTCCAACCTCATCGGACCGCAGATCACTGACATCCTCAGCTCCCTCGCCGCCATCGGCGCCCTGGTCTTGCTGTTTAAGCTTTGGAAACCGCGCGACAAATTCCAATTCGACGAGCACAGCTCCGCGCACGTCGTTCCCCCGCGGCATTCCGCCGCCGACCTCCTTCATGCCTGGGGGCCGTACATTCTGCTCGTGATCTTCGTCTTGCTCTGGGGTTATAAGCCGTTACTGGCCAAGCTCAACGCCGTTTCTTTCACTTTCTCCTGGCCGGGGTTGCACAACACCATCCTGCGCATGCCTCCCGTCGTCAGCAAACCCGCTCCCTACGCGGCTGTCTACACCTTCAGCTGGCTCTCAGCCCCCGGAACCGCCTGTCTGTTCGCAGCAGTCTTGTCCGCCATTCTCCTCGGCGTGTCGCCCGCCCGGTTCCTTGGCGTGTTGCGCGACACCGGCAAACAACTGCTTTTCGCCGAGCTGACCATCGCCGCCGTGCTTGCTCTGGCGTTCCTGATGAACTACTCGGGCGCCACCGCTACGCTCGGCCTTGCCTTCTCGGCCACCGGCGCCATGTTCCCCTTTTTCAGCTCCCTGCTCGGCTGGCTCGGCGTATTCCTCACCGGCAGTGACACCGCCGCCAACGCTTTGTTCGGAAACTTACAAGTCATCACCGCGGGAAAATTGCATATGAACGCTGTACTCATGGCCGCCTCCAATTCCGCCGGCGGGGTAATGGGCAAAATGATCAGCCTGCAAAGCATCGCCGTCGCTTCCGCGGCCACCGCCATGAAAGCCCGCGACGAGGGCCGCCTCTTCCGCTTCACCCTGCGTCATAGCATCCTGCTGGCCACCGTAACCGGCCTCATCGTAGTGCTCTACACATATGTGGCTCCTCAGCTCGCCCCGTGAGCGTGCCCCTCATTGCCAGCGCGCCTTCGTGCAAGGTGTAACTCTGGCACATTCCGTGCATCTAAATCGGTCGGAAAGGAAGGACAGAAATGCGAAGAATCATTGCTCCGGTCGTTGTTCTGCTCCTGTCGGCAGTTTCCGGCTTCGCTGAAAATCCGAACGATCAGAACAAAGACCATAACGACGCGTTCGTTGCGGGTCCCACCGAGGAATCTCAACTGGCCAAGCAGGTCCGCCACAATCTCTTGATGCTGCCGTACTACAGCATCTTCGATGACGTCGCCTTCCGGCTGGACGGCACTGTTGTTACATTGGAAGGCGCATGCCCTCCCGAACCCCCGTGGGACATCAAGTCTGAAGCCGAAAATGTCGTTAAGAAAATACCCGGCGTCACACAAGTCGTCAACAATATCAAGGAGCTTCCACTGTCTCCTATGGACTGGCAAATCCGTCGAGCGGTCGCGCGAACCATCTACGGCGATGCCGAGATCGGCATGCGTTACGGCTATCAAGCCTTTCCGTCGATCCACATCATCGTCGACAACGGCCATGTCACACTGGAAGGCGTTGTCGACAATCAGTTCGACGATACGCTGATCCGCACCCGCGTCAACACCGTGCCTAACGTTTTCTCGGTTGACGACAAACTGATCGTCCTGAACAAGAACGAGAAAAAGAAGAAGGAATAACAACAGCGAGAGCATTTACCTCTCACCGCGCAGTATCTCCAAACTCCTTACGGCAGGTGGCGCCTTCCGGTGAGCTCGGCCTCAAGTGGCAGGAAGCGGTGCGCCACCGATACAATCTGAACGTGCCTCGAACCTTTGTCATCCTGGTCGCCACCGCCCTCGCCCTCGCCGCCCAGGCGCAGAAAAAACCCGTTACCATCGACGCCATCACCGCCGAACGGAACGTCACCGGTTTCGAACCGGTTCAATGGTCCCCGGACAGCCGGCGTTTCGCCTGGATCCAGGAAAAAGAGCTCTGGCTTTACGATGTCTCCTCCGGCCAGAAAAAACTCCTCCTGAAGCTCTCTGACCTCGAGGCCAAAGCCGTCAAGCCCGCGGCGCCGGACGCCTTTGATTGGCAGAACCGGCGCGTCACCGAGCAGGCCTTCACCTGGTCCGATTCCGGTAACGAGATGCTGGTCTCGGCCGGCGGCGATCTGTTCCTTCTGCACGTCGACTCCGGGAAGTGGGACCAGCTCACCTCCACCGTCGAAGCGGAGCGCGATGCCAAGCTCTCACCCGGCGGCCGCTTCGTCTCCTTCCGGCGCGATCACGACCTCTACTCGCTCGAAGTCGCCTCGCGGAAGGTCGCGCGCCTGACTCACGATGGCTCGGAAACGTTGTTGAATGGCGAGCTCGACTGGGTCTATCCCGAGGAATTGGAAATCGGCACGGCGCACTGGTGGTCGCCCGACGGCAACTTCATCGCTTTTTTTCAGCTCGACACCAGCCGTGAACCGGTTTTCCCTCAGGCGGACCTGCTCGCTTTGCGTGCCCGTCTTGAACCAGAGCGCTATCCCCAGGCCGGCGACCCCAACGCCGATGTGCGCGTCGGCATCGTACCCGCGGCCGGCGGCGACGTCCACTGGGTCGATCTCGGTGAGCCTCGCGACAATCTCCTGGCGCGTTTAGTCTGGCTGCCCCATAGCCGCGGCGTTGCCGTCGAAAAGCTCAATCGCGTTCAGAATCGTCTCGACCTGCTGATCGCCGATGCCGCCACCGGCTCCGCGCGTACCGTCCTGCACGAGGAAGATCCCTACTGGATCAACGTCAACAACGACCTGCGCTTTCTCAAAGGAGGCGACCGCTTTCTTTGGGGCAGTGAGCGCGATGGATTTCATCACCTCTATCTGTATTCCACCGAGGGCAAGCGCCTCCGTCAGTTGACTGAAGGCGATTGGGAAGTGGAAACCGTTACTGGGCTGAATGAAGCCGCAGACGAGCTGTATTTCACCTCGACTGAAGCCAGCCCTCTTGAGCGCCAGCTCTACGCCGTGCGGTTGGATGGAAAGCACCGCCGCCGCATCACGGCGGAAACAGGAACCCATGAGATCTCGCTCAGCCCAGACTCCAGGCTGTATCTCGATACCGCTTCCAGCCTGACTTCGCCGCCCCGCCGCACCCTCCATAGCATTGACGGTTCGGAAACCGCCGTCTTCCGCGATGCCGACCGTTCCCAGGCCGATGAGTACGACATTCTGCCCACGGAAATTCACAAAGTGAAAGCCGCTGATGGCACCCTCCTTTACGCGCGCCTGATCAAACCCTCCGGTTTCGCGCCGGACAAAAAGTATCCCGTGGCTGTTGTGGTTTATGGTGGCCCGGGTGTACAGACCGTGCTGGACAAATGGCCGGCGATGGGCTGGGATCAAGTACTCGCTCACCGCGGATTCATCGTCTGGCAACTCGACAACCGCGGCTCCGCCGGACGCGGGCACCGCTGGGAATCCGTAATCTTCCGCGACATGGGAGAGCACGAGCTGCAGGATCAGTGGGAAGGCATTCGCTATCTGGAGTCGCTCGGATTCGCAGACACCTCCCATATGGGTATCTACGGCTGGAGTTACGGCGGCTACATGACGCTCTACACTCTCACGCATGCTCCGGGTTTGTTTCGTGCGGGTATCGCTGGTGCCCCTGTCACTCACTGGCGCAACTACGACACCATCTACACCGAGCGTTACATGGGATTGCCGGCCGATAATGCTCGAGCCTATGAGCGCGCCTCCGCCCTCACCAAGGCATCGGATCTGAAGGACAAGTTACTGTTGGTGCACAATCTGGAAGACGATAACGTGCACTTCCAGAACACTGTCCAGTTCATGGATGCACTCGAGCGCGCCGCCAAGCCTTTTGAAGTGATGCTTTACCCGCAGAAAGCTCACGGGGTCACCGGACCCGTGAGAAAACACCTTTATGAGACACTGACCGCTTTTTTCGAGAAGAACGTGAAGTGAAGCTCTATTTGTGGCCGCCGCCACCGCCTGCGTGGCCACCGCTCATGCCCACGCTCGAGGAGCTACGCGCGGAGAGGCCGGCCGAGCTGACGTCGCTTCCAACGCCGCTCCGTGCAGCTCCGCCACTGATACGGCCGGTAGAGGCGATTTCGTGGCTGGCAGCCTTGACCGATCTCATCGCCACCGCCGCGGGCGTGACCCCACGCAGCACGCGCACCGGCGGTTGAGTGCTGCGGCCGCTGCTGACGCCGGGTGCATAGCCGTAGACGGGGTAACCAGAATATCCGTAGCCGTAGTACGGGAGGCCGTAGATGTACCCATACACGTTGTACGGGTTCCATAACGCATAGCCGAACGGGTTCAGAAACATGTTTCCGAGGCCGTACCCCATTCCGAGTCCGGGCATGAACGTGTACATGTTGTAGTCCGGATTAAAATACCAGCCGTTCGTCCCCAAGTAAGAGCCCGAGTCCGCCACCGTCTTCGCCGCCGATACGTTCGCCATGGCGATGTACTCGGAACGGTGCGCACCCCAGAGATACAGATCGTCCACGTCTTTCTTCTTGTCGAACGAGGCGACCTGCATGCCGCCGTCCATCGTCAGCGCGTGCCCTTCCTTCACTTCCTCCGTCTTGCCGTTATTTTGGACCAGCGCTTCCCCATCGTATACGCGCAGCCTTGCCGTCTGTGAGTCGAAACTGTAAACGCCCTTCTTGCTAATTTGAACCGCGTAGTCTTTATAGACGATCGTGACCCCGTTGTCCTTCAGCAGTTCGTCCGCCTCCACGACCGCTTCGCCGGACAACAGCTCCACGCGCGTGTCGATGAGCCGGTTGGTAATCATGCGAATGGCGCCATTCTCACCCAGGCGCAAAAACACTCCCGGCGTCAACAGCACTTCTACCCGCCCGTCTTCGGTGCGCAATTGCTGGTTTTCCTTGATGTCTGGAAATTCGCCGAATTTGCTCTCAATCAACTGATCGTTGAGAAACACGCGCCCTTCCACGTAGTGGACCACACCGGCCTTCGCCGAGATCACGTTCTGTGCCGAAGCGACCACACCCATTGATCCGGCCACGAGCACAACGCCCAAAGCTAAGCGCACCAACGATTTCATGGGGTTACCTCTCATTCGATAATGCTCCTATATATATGGCGTGTCAATGGGACAGATTGGACTTAACCAATCTGAAATCAGGCACTCCCCTTCCGCCTGTAACATTCCGCACCTCAAGAGGTTACATCCTGCCGCACCCGCCGCCCGCAAGGCCTAGCCGGTCGAGGGCGTCGGAGTCAGCAGTTCGCGGACTTTATTTGCCAGCTCGTCTCGCGTGAACGGTTTGGCCAGCATCGGGCGTTCATAGAGCTGCCTGCGTACACTCAGATCGTTGGCGCATCCGGAAATGAACAGTACCCGGACCGCCGGCCAGCGCTCTGAAATCCGCTGCGCCAAATCGAAACCATTCATGCCCGGCATCGTGACGTCGGTCACCACCAGTTGCAAGGCTGCGCCCTGCTCCTCGCAGACCGAAAGTGCTTCCATGGCGCTGCACGCCTGTAGCACCGTGTAACCGCTGGTTCCCAGCATTCGCTGCATCATCCGCCGGATCGCTTCTTCATCGTCAACCACCAGAATGGTGGCACGTTCGGCTTCGCTCCGCGCCGAAAACGTACCTCTTCTCGTCATAATTCACTCTATTCAGTTTGTCTTTGCAAATTGCCGGTCGCTTTTTTTTCGTAGGAGTGCCCATTTTTGAACACATTTCGCTGCTGAAAGTAGCTAAGCAGGCGGTGTTGGGCCGGTCTGTTTGCATTATCTTCCTTAAGCGCGGTGAGGAATCCCTAACAGATTAACAGTTTTTCATGACAGAGAAAACAGGAAAATGCAAATGCACGCAGCCGGAATCCAGTTGCTTCGGCGCAGTCGGAGAAGGAAAGGTTACGAAACGTCGGCGGGCTTAAAGCCGCACGATCTTCGGAGACGAAATCCCCTTGAGCGCATTACGCGTGTCCACGATCAGCTTCGCTTGTTCGGCGATCTTGCGGTAATCGAACGCCCCATGGTCGGTGACTACAACCGTACAATCCGCCGACGCGACCAGCGCCGTGTCTTGCGAGTTCAGTTGCTCCCCCTCCAGGTCAAGCCGCGTGACGTGAGGGTCGGTGTACGTCAGCCGCGCGCCACGCCGTTTCAGCAGCAGCATGATATCGAGAGCCGGCGATTCCCTTACGTCGTCAATGTTCTTCTTGTAGGCCACGCCCAGCACATGAATGTGTGACCCTTTGACCGGCTTGGCGTGGTCGTTCAGCGCATTCTGGACCTTATCCACCACAAAATGCGGCATCTGCCCGTTGATATAGCCCGCCAGTTCAATGAAGCGCGCTTCGATGCCCGCCTGCTTGGTCTTCCAGGAAAGATAAAACGGATCGATGGGAATACAGTGCCCGCCAAGGCCCGGACCCGGATAGAAGGGCATGAAACCAAAAGGTTTAGTTGCCGCCGCTTCGATCACTTCCCAAACGTTGATGCCCATCCGGTCGCACATCAGGGCGATCTCGTTTGCCAGCCCGATATTGATCATGCGAAACGTGTTTTCCAGCAGTTTGACCATCTCGGCCACCTGCGTCGAGCTCACCGCTACCACCTTTTCGAGCGCCTGGGAGTAAAACAACCGGCCCATCTCCGAACAGACCGCCGTGACCCCACCCACTACCTTGGGAATGTTCGATGTGTTGTATTTCGGGTTTCCCGGGTCCACACGCTCCGGCGAAAAACACAAAAAGAAGTCCTGGCCCGCCTTCAATCCTCCTTGCTCCAACATCGGAAGCACCAACTCATCCGTGGTCCCCGGGTAGGTGGTCGATTCCAGGATCACCAGCATGCCCGCATGAAAAAACTTGGCAATTTCTCCGCACGCCGACACGATGAAGCTCATATCCGGGTCTTTGGTCTTACGAAGCGGGGTGGGCACGCAGATGTTCACCGTGTCCAGATCCCGAACCGCCGCGAAGTCTGAGGTCGCCTTCAGCTTCCCGGATCTGACCAGCGGCTCCAGCGTAGCGCTGGGGACATCGCCGACATACGAGTCTCCCGCATTGATCCGCTTCACCTTGGAATCGGTCAAGTCTATTCCTGTCACCTCGAAACCAGCCCTGGCGAACTCCACCGCCAGCGGCAGTCCCACATAACCTAACCCCACGATCCCTACCTTGGCTTGCCGCGTGCGGATCCTCTCCTCCAGCCGAAGGGCCGCGGGTGTTTCTAGTTGTACGGTGCTCATCGCTGCCTATTCTCCCAAATAAAACTCGCCTGTCGCTATGATGTCCGCCGGGCCGGACAGGAACAATTCCCCATTTCCCCGAAGTTCCAGCGGGCCCGCCGGGGTCCTTACGGTCACCGGGCTTTCCACCAGGCCCCGGCTCATGGCCGCCGCAACGGCCCCCGTCGACCCCGTCCCCGAACTCCATGTTTCGCCCGCACCTCGCTCATAAAAAACGACTTCGAGGGTATGCCGATCCCTTGTCCGGAAAAACGAAACATTCGTGCGATGGGGAAAATTCGGGTGAGATTCAATCTCCGCACCCATCTTGCGCCAATCGAAATCAAAGTTTTCCACAGGCACTGCGCACTGCGGATTCCCCACCCAAACTAGTGTGGCCGCTCTTGCTCCGCTCGCCAGCGGGAGCAAAATATTTGTCTCCTGGATCTGGGGAACCCCCATGTTCATCTCGAAAGTGAATTGCAGGCCCTTCCGCTCCAATAGCCGCAGATGCTTGATCCCAGCACCCGTGCGGATGCGGACCTCCGAAGCCTTGAGGCCCTGGTATATCAAAAACGCCGCTGCACATCGAGTGCCGTTGCCGGAGATCTCTGCCATGCTGCCGTCGGCATTATAGAGACGGATCTCGCCATCCGCGCCCTCGCCGCCCGGACCCACATGCAGCCACCCGTCCGCACCCACGCCTGAATGCCGGTCGCAGATGGCTCGCGCCACATCCGGCATTTTTGCTCCCTCGGCGAGTGCCGCGACCGGCGTCAGCAGAAAGTCATTCTTCGCGCCGTGCGCTTTGCAATATGGAATCTTCATGGATTGACGGCAGCGCGTCGTTGGGCGCAGTATGACGCTGCCAGATCTCGATCACCGGCGCGTACCTGACCATGATTCGCTGCATCAGATCGTAATTCGGCCCGCGGCGTCGCGCATGATTAATGGCTGTTTGCACCGGGTCTCCGCCCATCACCACCGCCCATTGTTCCCACAACGCCAGGTCCGGCCGCAACCGCGCCACGTCGAAGGCCAGCCCGTTGTCGCCCGTCAAGGTATCCTTCAAAGGAACACCCGCTTCGCGGAAAATCGCGGTTATATCGCCAAAAGAAGTGAAAACCCCGTCACCGGCGTGGTAGTGCGCCCGCAAATAATCCGCCGCCTGCTGCGACCACGTCCGCCGTGCCACCGAGTTGTATTGCGATTCCTTCCACGTAATCCATGTATCCGGGCGTGGATTCCACAGCCACGGCGCAATGCTGATGCCGAGCACGGCAAGCACCGAAAGGAATTTCCGTAGACCCGTGCCAAAAACCAGGGCGGCTCCGCCCAGGGCGAGAAACGGCAGTAATGCCAGGCCATAACGGGTGTTGTAAATGCCGTGCGGCGGAAGGTGGAACAGATGAATGGGCGAATCGCCCGAATGGATGTTCAGAATGTAAAACAGGCCGGGAAGAGCCAGGAACAGAATGGGCCAGAAAGCGCGCTTCCAGAGGGCGGCGAGAATGCCCGCCGCACCCAGGAAGAACAATGGGGCGCCCGAACAGGCGCGTACGGCCCAGCCGTAATAGATCCACGCAAGCCGCCAGTCCCCCTTTCCGGGATAAGGGAGGCCGCGCTGAATGGCTTTGGCTGAGGCCGCTCCGCTGTAGAACTCCAGAATATTGTCGAAAACCCACCAGTTGAAGGCGAGCCACAAAAGGGGGCCGACCGACGCCATGACGCCGAAGACGAAAGCCGCACGGAAGCGATGGCGGGCGGTCAGAAAGAAATACGCCGTCACGAAGGGGATGAGAAACCAGGCGTCGTAACGCGTGAGCGTGCCGAAACAGACGGCCAGCCCTGCGCCTCCAGCACTCCAGAGAGACTGCGATTCACGGAATCGCACAGTGAAGTAGAGCGTGGCCGCCAGCGAGGCGAAAAAAACCACTTCGGTCATCGGGATGGATTGCAGATACAGGGCGTTGGGATTGAGGGCGTAAATTGCGGCAGCTACCGCGCCGGCCGCTGTGCTGCGAAAAATGCGGCGCACGGCGCCAAAGAAAAATGTGACTCCGACGACGAAACATGCCGCCGGTGGAATCGCGCCCGCCAGCCCGCTCCGCCAAAGCCCGTCATACCGAACCAGCGGTAGCAAGAGGATGTGCACCATCGGGAGCCATGACGTTCCAAGCTGCTCATAGCCCGGAGTCCGCGAATCCAGGACGCGCCGCGCAATGTTGAGGTGCGCCTCCGCATCTCCGTAGTAGAGCGTCCACCCCTGGCGACAGGTGAGCCACACGGCACCCGCGCTCAGCAGCCCGGCAAGAACCGTCACCACCGCAACCGGCAACCAACTCCGCCGTGCGGCCTGCGCCGCGGCCTCAGAACTCGGTGAAGGCTTTGAATTCTCGATAACGGGCATCGATTTCCGCTCGGCTCAGATCACGAAAACGGTCCGGGCCGAACTTCTCGCAACAGAAACTGCCCATCACAGACCCGTAGATCACGGCGCGCCGCAGCTCCCGGTGATCCATCTTGTGCCGCGGATCGATCCCGCGCCCCGCCAGATATCCCATGAAACCGCCGGCGAAGCAGTCGCCCGCGCCGGTGGGGTCGAAAACGTCCTCCAGCAGAAAGCCGGGCGCCATAAAATGATCCCCACCCTGAAACAGGATGGCGCCGTACTCGCCTCGCTTGATTACCAGAGTGTGCGGGCCCATGGCCATGATCCTGGCAGCCGCGCGCCGCAGATTCTGCTCGCCCGCCAGCATGCGCGCCTCGCCGTCGTTGATCAGTAGAAAATCCCACTCGCGAATCGTGGCCAGCAGCTCGTCGCGATAGTCCCGAATCCAGTAGTTCATCGTGTCGCCGCCCACGAAGCGCACGCCATTCATCTGCGCCCGCACGCTCCGCTGTAGCGCCGGCTGAATATTGCCCAGCAGCAGGTACGGCGCCGACCGGTACCCCTCCGGCAGCTTGGGATCGAAATCGGCAAACACGTTGAGGTCGGTCACGAGCGTAGTCCGGTCGTTCATATCCGCCGAATACACCCCAGCCCAGAAGAACGTCTTGCCCGGTACGCGTTCGAGTCCTTCGAGATCGATCCCGCGGCTCTTCAGAAACTCGATATCCGTGCGCGCAAAATCATCGCCCACCACCCCCACGATCTTCGCCTGCGTGAAAAAGCTCGCCGCCAGGGAAATATAGGTGCATGAGCCGCCCAGTATCCGGTCCACTTTTCCGTGCGGCGTTTCCAATCCGTCGTACGCGACGGAACCCACTACGACAAGTGACATCAGAACGATTGTAGAGGTTCCGGGTGTCAGGTTTCAGCCCTCACTCCCGCAAAAACGCCCCCGCCGTCTTCAGAAACTCCGGCCACCTCTCACCGAGCACCGCGCCGTGGCCGCTATTGGGCACGATCCACAGGCGAGATTGCGGAATGGCTTTCGCCATCTCCACAGACAACTCCACCGGATACAACGGATCGCGATCGCCCTGCACAATCAGCGTCCGCGTTTGAATCGTCGAAAGGTACGGCGGCGTAAAATTCATGTCGTCATAACTGTCGGCAAACGCTCTGGTGCTGGCCAGAATCGCTTGGATCTGCGCATCCCCTCCGGGATGCCGGCGTCGTAGGATTTCCCACTGCGCCTCCGGCAGATTATCGGGATACTGGCGCATGATGGACCGCGCCTGCGCCGGGAAATACGGCGTCGCGCTCACCACGACCATCGCCTTCACGCGCGCCGGCTGCCATGTTGCCATGTGCAGCAACACGTTTCCGCCGCCGCTGATGCCCACCCCGTTGCAGGTGCGGATTTCGAGACGATCGAGCAGCGCCAGCATATCCCTGGCCGCATCCTGATGCCGGAACGGATTCGTGAGAATGCCCGACCGTCCATGGCCGCGCAGATCAGGCACAATCAAGCGGAACGTTTTGTCCCAATCGGGAGTCAGCCCCTTCCAATCCTGACTCGAACCCGAGAAACCGTGCAGCAGCAAAACCACCTCGCCGGTCCCGCGCGTCTCAAAGTAAATCTGCACGCCGTTGAGCGTCTCGATCCTTCCCGCCGGTTCTTCACCCGTCACCCGAAACCTCCTTACCGCCAGTTTGCTTGTGTCCCCCAAAAACAAAAACCGCCCGCGCTTCATGCGCAGGCGGTCTATCTCACTAGCGTAACACCTGCAATCCGGCGCCTGAGCTAAAATCACCCCATGACCGCAACCGCCGCACGGCTCTTCCTGTGTTCGCTCCTCCTTCTTCCCGCCCTTGCGCAAGATCAGCCGCGGGTCATTCCGCTCTGGCCCAACGGCGCGCCTGGGTTCGAGAACCGGCGCAACGAGCCGGAGATCGCCCAGGATTACTACATTCGCAACATCCACAACCCGTCGCTTACAGCCTATCTGCCGCTGCCGGACAAGGCCACGGGCGCGGCAGTCGTTATTTGCCCGGGAGGCGGCCACCGCCTGCTTGTCTTCAAAGCGGAAGGCGAAGATCCCGGCCGCTACCTCGCCGGTCTGGGCGTCGCCGCGTTCGCACTCAAATACCGTCTGGCCCGCGAGGAAGGCTCGCCCTACTCGCTCGAAAAACATCCGCGCGAAGACGGACTGCGCGCTATGCGCCTGGTGCGCAGCCACGCGCAGGAATGGGGCATCGATCCCAACCGCATCGGCATCATGGGATTCTCGGCGGGCGGCGAGGTTGTCTCCTGGGTCACCTTTATGCCCAACGACGGCGACCCGAACGCGCCCGACCCGATCGACCGCCTTAGCGCCCGCCCCAATTTCGTGATTCAGATTTATCCCGGACCGCTGGGCATTCCCTCGAGCGTCGCGCCCGATGCGCCACCCGCGTTCGTGGCAGCGGCGAATGATGACGAGTGCTGCTCCGCCTCGACTGTGAAACTGCTCGAAGCCTATCGCGCCGCCAAAGCCCCGGTCGAAGCCCACATCTTCGCCCATGGCGGCCACGGCTTCAACATGGGCTATCGCTCCAAACTGGAGAGCCTCAAAAACTGGCCGCAGCGCCTGGCCGATTGGTTGAATGACAACGGCTTTCTCAAGCCGCATCCCTAGGTGTTGGAACAGAGGCGCAGGTTGGCGCCGGGGCTGAATCCCCGATTCTGAACCTCAAATCCCCCGCAGTCGCGCTGCTATAATTTCAATTTGCCCTCCCAAACGCTCCATTCCGTTTGCGCGCTTGATTGCCCGGATGCCTGCGGCTTGCTGATCAACGTCGAAAATGGCCGCGGCAGCCGCCTGCGCGGAAACCCCGAGCATCCTGTCACCCGCGGCTTCTTGTGCGGTAAGGTGGCCCGCTATCTCGAACGCGAGTACTCGCCCGATCGCCTCCTCTACCCCCAGCGACGCGTCGGCGCCAAAGGCGAAGGCCGTTTTGCGCGCATTACCTGGGATGAAGCGCTGGATGAAATCGCCGCGCGCCTCCAATGCATCGCCGCTGAGTTCGGACCCGAATCGGTCCTGCCTTACAGCTACGGCGGTTCCATGGGCTATCTGCAAGGCGG
>JASHOO010000417.1 GCA_030041035.1 Bryobacteraceae bacterium
CGCCGCGCGCGGCTCCCCGATGAGAAGGGGACTGAAATTGGAGCCCGACCTAGCGCCCTCCGTGCGCCAGGCCCTGCCGCGCGCGGCTCCCCGATGAGAAGGGGACTGAAATAAACCAACAGCCAGAGCAGTGCGCTGATAATCCGTTGCCGCGCGCGGCTCCCCGATGAGAAGGGGACTGAAATTCTGATCTTCAGAACGATATCCTCGGGGCGCTCAACGCCACGCGCGGCTCCCCGATGAGAAGGGGACTGAAATTCGCAAATTGCGAATGTTGACAGGCCATTCGCGCTAACTTATTGGCGAGAGGTCCCGATGGCCTGCACCGCAAGCGAACCCCGCGCAGCGCCCTGTGTCCCGAGAAGCCGTAGTATTCCGTCGCGCATGGTGCGGCCCTCCTGGGATGAAAACGTTAGGGCCCCGCGCTCGGCGGCTGCGAAATCGGGTCTAAGCCACCGAGCCTTCATGACCCCGGAGACCGAGTGGGTCTCCGATTGAAGCAACAGATGGCCCATCTCGTGCGCCATCGTCAAACCCAGGCAGAGAGCCGGGTCGACTTTCCACTTCGTAGCGATCTTCAGCATTGCGTCAGATAGGACAACCGCCTCGTTTATCGACAGGCGGAAACCTAGTGCGTCAGAAGTGACGCGTGTTCCTTGGACGGTCGAGCTTTCCCAGATTCTGAGCCTCATATTGGCCGCCGACGCATCATCCGCCCATGTGACCTGAATTCCGACCTTTCCAAAGATCTTGGCAACGAGCGCTTCGGCGTTCACGAGGTCGGCCGTCAGAAATCGGGCGGAGCCGTCGAATACATAAACGCTAACGTGAGCAGAGGAACTCACGTCCAACGCAGAGTTTGTCGAGGTTGCCGACCCCCCGGTATAATCGATATCCCCTGTCTTCGATTGGTTCTGCTTGCAAATGCCGAGTGATGCCGTCCCGATCCAGAGCGCCCCGCATAGTAATAATTGGCCGTTCATGTCTCTGCTCCCGGCCGTAACGCGCAAATCGCTCGAAATCGGGGCCACAAATCGGAGGGGCGAGGATTAAAATGGGAACTGCCAACGAGGTGTTCTGATGGCGAACCCTCCGGGAGAGGTCACGGCACTGCTGGGCGAGATAAGGCTCGGCAGTCAGGACGCCCTGGCCAGGCTGGTTCCCCTGGTCTACAGGGAACTGCGTCGCTTGGCCGGACACTACATGCGCGATGAGCGCGCCGGCCACACTCTTCAGCCCACAGCTCTGGTTCATGAGGCCTTCCTGCGGTTGGTGGGCCAAGAACGGGCCGATTGGCAAAACCGGGCCCAGTTCATGGGAGTCGCCGCACAACTGATGCGGCGAATTCTCGTTGATCACGCACGGCGGCGCGGAGCCGCCAAGCGCGCCAGCAGTCCTGTCACGCTGGACGACGCGCGATTCGATCAGGGAGTGAGGCTGGGGCAGACCGAAGAGATCCTGGCCGTAGATCAGGTGCTCGTGCGTCTGAGCCGGTTGGATGCTCAACAGGCACGTGTAGTCGAGTTGCGCTATTTCGGCGGACTATCGGTGGAGGAAACGGCAGAGGTGATGGAAATTTCACCGCGCACGGTCAAGCGTGACTGGGCCATGGCAAGAGCCTGGCTGCGCGCACAACTCGCAGAACAGAGACCCGCATGACGCCGGAACGCTGGGCGCGAATGAAGGAGATTTTCGGCGTGGCTCTGGAAACACCGGAACCCGAGCGAGGCGCATACCTCAATGGCGCGTGTGGTGAAGACGCGGACCTGCGCAGCGAGATCGAGCGTCTGCTGGCCGAGGAGGGCAACACAGACCTCCGTAGTCCGGTGTCCGGGATGCTTCGCCCGCTGGTGGCCCTTTCCCAGGGAGACATGGTGGGCCACTTTCGCATCGTGGAGAAGATCGGCGCGGGTGGCATGGGCGAGGTGTGGAAGGCACGGGACACGCGTTTGGACCGCTTCGTGGCCTTAAAGGTTTTGCCGGCGGAGAAAGCAGCCGACCGGGAACGCATACGCCGGTTCGTGCAGGAGGCGAAGGCCGCTTCCGTTCTGAATCATCCCAACATCGTCACAATCCACGGTATTGATGAAGCCGGCGGCCTCCAGTTCATCTCGATGGAGCTCGTAGCCGGAAAGACGCTTTACCAGCTCATTCCAAGCAGCGGTATGCGCGTCGCGGATACCTTGAAGTACGCCGTCCAGATCGCCGACGCGCTGGCGAAGGCGCACGCTGCCGGCATCATCCACCGGGACCTGAAGCCATCGAATGTCATGGTCACGACCGACGGCCATGTGAAAGTTCTGGACTTCGGGATCGCCAAGCTGACCGAGCGTGCTGCCGGGGTGCTCAGCAAGGCTACACGAACTCATGAGACGCCGGGCACAGCTGCCGGAGTGATCGTGGGCACGGCAGCCTATATGTCACCGGAACAGGCGCAAGGCAAGAGAATCGATAACCGCTCGGATATTTTTTCGTTCGGATCTTTACTCTACGAAATGATCGCGGGCCATCGCGCATTTGACGGTGACTCGGAGGTCTCGACCATTTCCGCCGTTCTCAAGGATGATCCCAAGCCGCTAAGCAGCATCACACCGGGCGTGCCTCGGGATTTGGAAAAAGTCATCGCTCGCTGCCTGCAGAAAGATCCGGACCGGCGCTTCCAGCACATGGATGATCTGAAAGTGGCGCTCTTGGATCTGAAGGAAGACTGGGAGTCCGGCAAACCGTCAGAAATAGTTGCCGCCAAGCCAAAGATAGGGCGAAAGGCCTTGGTCGCCGGATTGATCGCTGTCATTCTGATTGCAGCCGCGGGATCGTGGCTCCACTTCGTTCGCCCACCAGTAACCAATCCCGGATTACCTCCAAAGACTGTTCCTTTGACCAGCTATGTTGGCGACGAATGCTGTCCCAGCTTCTCTCCGGATGGTAGTGAGGTCGCGTTCGTCTGGACCGGACCGAAACGAGACAGTCAGCATATCTATGTCAAGTTCGTTGACATGGAAACCGCAGTGCGGCTTACTAACAACGCCGCCCCGGATGGCAGTCCCGCATGGTCGCCGGACGGCCGCTATATCGCTTTTCTCCGGGATCTTGGAGACAAGCTGGGAGTGTTCCTGGTTCCGGCTATCGGCGGACCGGAACGCAAGCTGACAGAGATAAATTCCTGGTTAGAGGCTGCTGCGGAGGGGTGGCCTGTAGGGGAGAGCTTCGCTACAATTGCCTGGCATCCAGATGGCAAATGGCTTGCGTTCCTGGACCAAGACAGCATCTGGATGTTCTCTGTGGATACGGGAGAGAAACGAAGGCTAACGTTCCCACCGGCGGGTAAAAGCGACTTCCACCCTGCATTTTCTCCCGATGGAAAAAGCCTCGCTTTTAGCCGAGCCCTTGCTACTTACGTAAGCGAGATCTACCTCCTTGCGCTCTCGGATGATCTCACTCCGAAGGCGGAGCCGAAGCAGCTCACCTTCGGACATCGATACAGCAGATGGCCCGTCTGGACCGCGAATGGGATCGAGATTATCTTTTCGTTCTGGGTGTTTGGAGAGTCAGAACAATCGGAGCTACTGAGACTGCCGGTGACGGAAGGTGGGCCACCACACCCGCTTCTCGGCACGTCCGTACAGGGTCGCCATCCAGCAATCTCACGCCGAGGAGACCGGTTGGCATACACGCGGTTTGTGGAGGATGAGAACATCTGGAGAATCGAAGTGCCCGGTCCAAACAAGAAGGCTCTGGGACCGGTCAATTTCATCTCCTCGACGTATCAAGATGCTGCCCCGGTGTATTCACCGGACGGGAAGAAGATTGTGTTTGTGTCAGATCGCTCCGGTCATGATGAGATGTGGATCTGCGACAGCGATGGCTCCAATGTGGTGCAATTGACCTCGATGGGATATGCAGGAAGCCCACACTGGTCTCCCGACGGGCAGCGAATTGTTTTCGACTCGAATGTCGGCGGGAAATTCAAGGTCTACACGATTGATGCCGCCGGCGGGAGTCCGCGCCGCCTGACAAACGGCGTCGCCGATGACGGCGTGGCTAGTTACTCAAGTGATGGCCGCTGGATCTACTTTGCTTCCAATCGGACAGGAGAATGGCAGGTCTGGAAGATGCCGGCTGATGGGGGACAGGCCATGCAGGTAACCAAGCACAGGGGCCGCATTGGATTTGAGTCACTCGACGGTAAGTTTGTGTACTTTTCAAAGGATCTAGGACTAACCAGCCTGTGGCGAGCTCCGGTGGACGGGAGTGAGGAGACAAAGATTCTGGAGTCCATATGGGGAATGGCATTTACTGTGACCCATAAAGGAATCTACGTTGTGGCGCCACACGCTGACGGAAGTTCAGCGTTACAGTTTTACAGCTTCGCAACCGGCAAGGTGACTCCCCTTGCGACAATCCGCCGGCCAGTGGGCTGGGGTCTATCTGTTTCGCCTGATGAACGGTCTATCCTCTACACACAAATCGATCAAGCGGGCAGCGATTTGATGCTGGTGGAAAACTTCCGGTAAATCCCCACGAAACGGGCGTTGTCAGAGACTTTCTCGATTCCTCAGGGTGAGCGGCGCCCAAGAAATCCGGTTAGCGAAATTGACCAGTGCCCTCCGAGGCAGAATCAGATACATAGGCCGAGATCCGATGCAGTCGGATCCCGTGCAACGGTTTCGTCCCGTTGGCGTTAAGTTCCTGGCCACTTGCGTTCTTGAGTTCGGCAAACGCCCTTAATGTTGTGCTCGATGTGCACAGTAATGTGCTCACAAATAAACGCGCGCGGCTCCCACACTTGCTTTTTATTTCCACAAGTGAGAAAAGCAGGTGCCCCAGAGACGCAGATAAATGTGCAAGATTATGTGCGTAAAATTGCCCTCAACGCCATCTGCGGTGAGCGGAAGCAGACGCCCCGAGCCCATGTAAACTATAGAAACCACTCAAAGCCACGTAGCCTAAAAAAGCCAGTTACGTGGTTGGGGTGCAAGAGGTCCCGGGTTCAAATCCCGGCGGCCCCACCAAATTCACTGCCGGCTCCACGCCAACAACTGAGGCAGTCCTGGATCCCGAACTGATTTCTAAGAACAGGCCTTTTCAAGCTGAGATCGCCACCAGTTGCGGCACCGCTTGCGGAGCATGTGCGTCCAAGCGGCACCAGGTTTCAACATCGGTGACGGCGAGAGGTACGCACCAGCCGTCGAGTGCGACTGCCAGCTTGCGTTCGATGGCCCATTGGGCGAGTGGTTGGCGGTCGAGCGGCCCGCCGATGAGTATGGTACGCGCTTCATCCTCATTGAGGAATTGGAACATGTCAGTGCCTTCCACACCGCGCGTGTCCATCAGCGTGTAGTAGCCGTCGCTCCCGGCGGTAACACTTAGGGAAGGGGCCGGGGATCCGGCCTTCCAGGAATCGCGCCAGGCGTGATAGGCGCGGCCGAGCAACGCGGTGAGCTCCGGGTGGGATGAGTGGGCGCAGGCGTATTCCCCGGTGAAGTGGTAGGCCAGGCTGTTGAGGTCGGCGTGAGTCGGAAAAACGCAGGAGTAGTTCGGCACCGGTGCCAGGCCGGAGATGCCGTAGGCGGCCGGATCATTGACGTAAGGGCTGAAGCGATCGAGGCTCAAGGCGTAGACGCTGGTAGGCGGCGACAAGTGGTGAATCAGCGGAATGAGCGACAACGTTTCCTCGTAATCCTCCCGCCGGTCTCCGGGAAAGCTGGTCAGCAGATTCCAGACCAGCGCCAAACCGGCGGCCCGAGCATAGCGCAGGAGTGCCAGGTTCTGGCGCGCCAGCACGCCTTTTTTCATCCTCCGCAACAGTGAGGAAGAGAGCGCCTCGATTCCCGGCTGGATGCGGGATACTCCGGCCCGAACCAGAAGCTGGACCTGTTCCAGATTCAGGTTCGATTTCGTCTCGTAAAAAAACTTGGCGGCAGGTAGTTCTTCCGCCAGGCGAGGCAGCACCGTGCGAAAGTAAGAATGCGGAAGGATATTGTCGACCATGACGAGTTGCCGTGTGGGGTAGCGCAGCAGGAGACTCCGGGTCTGGGCAATCACGCGATCCGGAGA
>JASHOO010000418.1 GCA_030041035.1 Bryobacteraceae bacterium
ACCGAGACCGCGGTTCTGGGCGAGCACACCATCAATGAGACGCGCTTTCAGTACTTCCGCGACGGAGGCCAGACGCTGCCCGATCTCTCCACGCCGGCGCTGCTGGTACTGGGCTCGTTCGACGGCGGTGGAGCGCAGTCTTACGCGCTCGACACGCAGAATTACTACGAGCTGCAAAACTACACCTCCATCAGCAAGGGGGCGCATACCGTGAAGTTTGGCGCCCGGCTGCGCGGTGAGACCGACCGCAACCTCTCGGAACAGAACTTCGGCGGCACCTATACCTTTGGCGGCGGCCTCGCGCCCGAGCTCAACGGGGATAACCAGGAGGTTCTGGATGCTGACGGCAATCCCGTGATCGTCCCCATCAGCTCGATTGAGCAGTACCAGCGGACGCTGATGTTTTGCGGCGAAGGAACCTGCGCGACGCAAGCCCGCGCGCTCGGCGCGGGGCCCACGCAATACTCCATTACGGGCGGCGTCCCCTCGCTTCTGGTCGGCCAGTTCGATGCCGGCCTATTCGTGGGCGACGACTGGAAAATGCGGCCCAACCTCACTTTGAGCCTTGGGCTGCGCTACGAGACACAGTCGAACATTCACGATTATCGCGATGTGGCGCCGCGCATCGGCTTCGCCTGGTCGCCCGGCGCAACCGCCAAGACCGCCTCGAAAACCGTAATCCGCGGCGGCTTCGGGATGTTCTACACGCGCTTTGATCTCTCCAATATTCTGACCGCCGCGCGCTACAACGGCAAGGTGCAGCAGCAGTACGTGATTACGAATCCCGACTTTTTCTCGCCCGACGCGACCACACCCATCAGTGCGCTGGGCGGCCTCGAGGCTGTTCAGCCCGTCCAGACGCTTCAGTTGGTCAGCTCGAGCTTGCGCGCGCCCTACCTCATGCAGTCCGCCCTCAGCGTGGAGCGGCAGTTACCGGCTCGCTCGACTCTCGCCGTCACCTACACCGACTCCCACGGCCTTCACATATTTGAATCCGAGGACATCAATGCTCCTCTGCCTGGAACCTACAATCCCAACGTCCCCACGAGCGGAGTGTTCCCTCTGGCAGCGGTCCCGAATCCTGCCACGCACCAGCCTTACGGTACTGATCCCATCTTTCTGATGGAATCCTCGGGCCTCTATAACCAGAACCAGTTGATCACCAACGTCAACTCGCGCGTCACGAATACCGTTTCGATATTCGCTTTCTACACGTTGAACTACGCCCGCAGCAACACCGACGGCTTGAGCACCTTCGCGGCCGATCCCTACAGTTCCGCCGGCGAGTATGGCCCGGCTGCGACCGACGTCCGGAATCGTGTCTTCATTGGCGGCTCGATCGAATCGCGGTGGGGCATCCGCCTCAGCCCGTTCCTGAACGCGCAAACCGGTGCGCCGTTCAACATCACGACCGGCAGCGATCTCTACGGCGATACATTGTTCAACGCCCGTCCCGGCATCGTGACCGATCCCGTGCCCGGCGGCAACTACGTCCGCTATGACGGCCTGCTGCTCGATCCCAACCCCATCGGTACCGGTGAGGAGCTCCTGCCGCGCAATTTCGGCCGCGGCCCGGGCGCTATCAGCTTTAACGCACGGCTCAGCAAAACCTGGGGATTCGGCGAGAAACGCGAAGGCGGTGGCGGCGGCGGATTCGGCGGCCGCGGTCCCGGCGGTCCCTTCGGCGGCGGGTTCCAGAGTATCTTCGCGCCACCCACCACGCCCCATCGCTACAACCTGACCCTGTCGATCGCCGCGCGCAATCTGCTGAATCACGACAACCCCGGCCCCATCATCGGCAACATCACCTCTCCGCTTTTCGGCCAGGCCAATTCCGCCGCCATCGGATGGGGCGGCGGCTTCGCTGAAAACGCCAACAACCGGCGCTTGGAATTGCAAATGCGCTTCTCCTTCTAAGCGGCGCGCGCACACTGAAGCGGCGCGGCGCGTTCACAAGGCCCCAAGCTCCCGGCCCGTCTTACAATAAGTAGTCCGCTGCCCGAATGGCCGGGAGCGGCTCGATACTTCCGGAGGATTATGCAGCCCGAAAGTTGTGACATCGGATTGATCGGTTTGGCCGTGATGGGCCAGAACCTCGTCCTGAATATGAATGACCACGGCTATCGCGTGGCCGTATTCAATCGCACCGTCTCCAAGGTGGACGAATTCCTGAACAATGAGGCCAAGGGCACGAAGGTGGTTGGGGCCCGCTCGATTCCCGAATTCATCCAGGTGCTCAAGAAGCCACGGCGCCTGATGCTCATGGTCAAGGCCGGCGAGACGGTGGACCTGATGATCGATCAGCTCGTGCCGCACCTCGAGAAGGGCGACATCATCATCGACGGCGGCAACTCCCACTACCCGGACACCAACCGCCGCACGAAAACCTTGGGTGAAAAGGGAATTCTCTTCATCGGCACCGGCGTCTCGGGAGGCGAAGAAGGAGCCCGTCACGGCCCCTCCATCATGCCGGGTGGCAATCCTGCCGCCTGGCCTTACGTAAAGGAGATCTTTCAGGCCATCGCCGCAAAGGTGGAAGACGGCACGCCCTGCTGCGACTGGGTCGGTGAGAACGGCGCCGGACACTACGTCAAGATGGTGCACAATGGCATCGAGTACGGCGACATGCAGCTTATCTGCGAGGCTTATCAATTGCTCAAAGACGGCCTGGGCCTCGCCGCCGGCGAACTGCACCAGGTTTTCGCCGAATGGAACAAGGGCGAGCTCGACAGCTACCTGATTGAAATCACGGCCGATATCTTCACCAAGAAAGACGATGACGGCGCGCCGCTGGTGGACAAGATCCTGGACGCCGCGGGCCAGAAAGGAACCGGAAAGTGGACCGCGATCAGCGCGCTCGACACCGGCACTCCCGTAACTCTCATCGGCGAAGCCGTGTTTGCCCGCTGCCTCTCCGCCATGAAGGATGAGCGGGTGGCTGCCTCCAAGATCCTCGAGGGAGCGAGGATCGCCCCGCCTGCCGACCGCAAGGCTTTCATCGAAGACACGCGCCGCGCGCTGTATTGCTCGAAAATGATCTCTTATGCGCAGGGTTACATGTTGCTGCGGGAAGCCGCCAGGGAGGAAGGCTGGAACCTGAACTTCGGCGGCATCGCGCTCATGTGGCGCGGCGGCTGCATCATCCGCAGCCGTTTCCTCGGCAAAATTAAAGAAGCCTACGTGAAGAACCCGCAGCTCTCGAATCTGTTGCTGGATGATTTCTTCAACCAGACCTTGAACGGTTACCAAGCTTCCTGGCGGCGGGCCATCGTGCAGGCCATTGAGGCCGGCGTGCCCACGCCCGCGTTCTCTACCGCGCTTTCGTTTTTCGATGGATACCGTACTGCGCGCCTGCCGGCGAACCTGCTGCAAGCCCAGCGCGACTATTTCGGCGCCCATACCTACGAGCGAGTGGACAAGCCCCGCGGCCAGTTCTTCCATACCAACTGGACCGGCCATGGCGGCCGCGTCTCTTCGGGTACATACAACGTCTGAACCAACGCCGCTGCGCTCGAACGAAGCGGCCGTTCCACCCGAGCGAGCGCCCCACCCTTGATCACCGTTCCCGCATCTGTCACCCAAATGCAACTGGCGGCGAACGGCGAAGCCGGCCGCGCCTGGCTCGCGAAATTGCCCCATCTCGTCGACGAACTTCGCGAGCTTTGGCCGATCGTCGAGATCGGCCCGGCTTTCGAAGGAGGCTCGGTGGGTTATGTTGCGCCAGTCGTGCT
Source organism: Bryobacteraceae bacterium (assembly GCA_030041035.1). Classification (GTDB taxonomy): domain Bacteria; phylum Acidobacteriota; class Terriglobia; order Bryobacterales; family Bryobacteraceae; genus QHXW01. The sequence goes on from JASHOO010000418.1 coordinate 3,732, forward strand.
TCGCGATCGAAGCCGCGCTGTGCTCAAAGTCAATCTCCCTGACGGGGAGACCGATTGCGAACCCGATGCTCTGGCTGTTTGGAATGGCCAGGGCGCGGTTCGCCTTCTCCGATCGGATCCACGCCGCGGCGCGATGCTGCTCGAGCGCCTGGAACCCGGTGTCTCGCTGGCCACACTCCCCGATCGCGAAGCAGCCATCGACATAGCCTGCTCACTGCTCCGGCGGCTGTGGGTGCCGGTGCCGTCTTCTCACCCCTTCCGGCTGGTGACAAGGCTTGCTCAGGAATATGCGGACGCGTTTCCTGCAAAGTACGTCCGCGCCGGCCGGCCCTTCGCCTCCAGCCTTCTGGCATGCGCCGTTGATCTGTGCCGCCGATTCGCGCACGATGACGCGCCACGCACCCTGGCCAATCGCGATTTTCATCTGGGTAACATTCTGGCCGCACGCCGCGAGCCTTGGCTGGTGATCGACCCCAAACCTCTGGTAGGCGACCCTGCTTTCGATGCGGCCCACTTGATCCGTTCCCTGCTGCCCGACGCCATCCCGATCCCGGGCTACGAGCGCCTGGTTTCGACGATTGCCGCGCGTCTCGGACTCCCGGTGAAGCGAATTGCCGAATGGGTCCTGGTGCGGTCGGTCGAGAACGCTCTCTGGACGCTCGCAACCGGTATGGGTGATCCTCGCTGGGATGTGGCCTGTGCCGCGGCGTCTGGCGAATCGTTCCATTTGCTATAGTGCGGTGTTCGGCATCATGCTCAGGAGAACAGCATGGACTTCGGTTTGAACATTCCCCACGAGGGAGCGTTCGATTTTGTTTCGCTGGGAGCGCTGGTCCACCGTTTGGACCCCGGCATCATTCCGTTCCGCAAGGCGAGCCAGTGCCACATTCACGTGAGCGGCGGCGAGTTCAATGTCGCCGCGAATCTCGCCGATTGCTTTCGTCTGCGCGCCGGAATCGTCTCGGCGATGGTGAATTACCCCATCGGCGATCTGATCGCTGAGCGCGTCCGCGCCATGGGGGTGAAGCCCTTCTACAAGCACTTCGAGCACAACGGGGTCAACGGACCGAACATGGCTACGGTCTACAGCGACCGGGGTTACGGCGTTCGCGCTCCGGTAGTCTTTTACAACCGTTCGAACGAGGCAGCCGCGCTCCTAAGGCCGGGCGATTTCGATTGGAACGCCATCTTCGCCGGTGGTGTGCGCTGGTTCCACAGCGGCGGCATCTTCGCGGCGCTTTCCGAAACGACGGCCGAAGTGATCATCGAGGGCATGCAGGCGGCCAAGTCAGCGGGCGCCGTCGTCTCCTTCGACCTCAACTTCCGCGAGAAGCTGTGGAAAATCTCCGGCGGCCAAGACCGCGCCACCGAGGTCATCGGCCGCATCGTCAAGCACGTCGATGTCATCGTCGGCAACGAGGAAGACTTACAGAAAGGCCTCGGCATTCCCGGCCCCGAAGTCGCCGCCAAATCGAAGCTCGATCCCACCGCCTTCTTCGGCATGATCGATCGCGTGGCCGAAAAACATCCGCAGGTCAAGGTCGTCGCCACCACTCTGCGCGAGGTCCACTCCACCAACCATCACACCTGGAGCGCCGTCGCCTGGATTGACGGCAAGAATCACGTCGCTCCCACCTGTGAACTGCACATTCTCGATCGCGTCGGCGGCGGCGATGGTTTCGCCTCCGGTCTGTTTTACGGCGCGCTCACCGGCGAATCACCCGAGGAGTCCCTTAAGCTCGGATGGGCGCACGGCGCGCTGCTCACCACCTTTCCGGGAGACACTACCATGGCCACCGCCGAGCAGGTCCGCGCCTTCGCCAAGGGCGGTTCGGCGCGAATCCAGCGTTAGGCGTAAGCTGGCTCAAAGATGACCACCTGCCAGGGCTCCTTTCGCGCTCTGCTGTTGTACGACGTCGCGGATGAAATCAACCTCGACGTCCTGCGCGAGCTTCTCGGCGTCAGCCCGCCCACCCGCAAACCCGAATTCAAGCTGCCTGCGCCCGTGTATGTGCGGTTTGAACGTCCTCCTGTAGTCGAAGCGGCCGAAACCGTTTGCCTTTCCGGCGGAGAATCGTTCGAAACCCGCCTGAAGTATTTCGATTACGGCGTGGTGAGCTTAGAAATGGAACGGCCGTTCCAGTGCGGTTGGGATGAGCTCATCCGGCTGACCAGCCGCTGGATCGAGCAGCCCGAGATCGAGCAGAAAGCCCTCCAAATCGTGCGCAAGCGTATGGAGAGTCTCACGCAGGCGCTGAGCAAACCCTATACCGATTGGCTCAACGAAGTCTATTACACCGTGCAGGTTCCCCCGACGCGCGCGGCGGAGAACCGTGTTGTGACGGCCACCGAGTTGCTCGCCCAGAACGGTGCGGCCATTGCGCAGATCGTCCGCGGTGACGTGAATCCCTTATCTCCTTCGGAGGAACGCGAAGTGCTGGGCTCCAGCATGTCGTACTATCCGACCGACCTCCTGGTCGCCGGCTGGATGGCCGCCTTTTTATACGACACTGCGGAGGGCGCAGCACCCACCGTGCAACTGCTCGAGTACACCAATGCACAGTTGCTCGAATACCGGCACTATGACGAAGTGCTGACCCGCGTGCTCAAACGCGGGTACGATTCACTGGAACACGGCGGCAGCTTTCTCCGGCGATGGCGTTATGCCCGTGAAGCCACGCACCTCAACGCGTTGCGCCTCGACATTACCGAGCTCACCGAACGCTCCGACAACGCCATCAAGTTCCTGAGCGACATGTTTTACGCCCGGGTGTATCAATTGGCCTCGGCTAAGATCGGCGTCAACGACTACCGCCACCTGGTGGACGAAAAGCTGCGCACCGCCGGCGAACTCTACGAGTTCATGGTCAACGAATTCCGCCAGGCGCGGGGATTTGTCCTCGAGGTGCTGGTGGTGATCATGATCCTCATTGAAATCCTGCAAGCCTTCCGCATGCCGTAGCCGGTGCGCATTTTGTCAACAATCCCCGTCATTCGGCCGTAACGTCCTTCGCCATCTCCCTTCTTTCGGCAGAATTGCCTTGCTTGTGGGCAATGTTCATTCGGTGTATTGTGTTCCCTGGCATGTTGGGATGGCCGCATTCACTTCCGCAGCTGTTGCTCGTGTGCGTGCTCGGGACGGCTGCTAAGGGGCAGGATCTGCATGACTGGCAATCTGTTGCTCAACTGCATGCCGGGGACAAGGTCCGCCTGACCTTGAAAACGGGCCCGGTGGAAGGTGTATTCCAGAACTGGACATCGCACCAGGTGACGGTAGGGACGGTGACCGCAATAAGAGAGGATGTGCTCAAGATAGAGCAGCGCCGTCCGAGTGGCAAGAGTCGTGCGAAATGGGCCGCCGCCGGCGCGATTTTGGGATTTGGCGCCGGATTCGGGATCGGTGCGGCTCTGACCGGCTGCCGCCAGGACCAATTTGTTTGCGTCTCACGCACGAAGGGAGGCGCGGCGACCGGGGTCGCCGGCGCGGTAATCGGTGCCGCTATTGGGGCGCTGGTTCCACATCACCCCAAGAAGCTCATCTATTCGGCCCCATAAGAAATCTTCGTGTGCGTGCAGGCGGTTTTGTCGGGGGGTCTAAAAACGGGGACAGCCTGACCTGCGCAATTTTCGTCAGTCGATGAACAGACTACACCGTGCTTCGTCAGCCAGTCCCGGCGAGATGGCTTTATTCTTGGGACGCCCGCGGGTCCACTGGCGGCCGATAGCCGCGGCCCGCGCCGCTCAACTTGAGCGGCCGAAGCTGTTCTCGCATGTTACGGTTCAACAACTTCCATCTTTTCCGCCGCTCAACTTGAGCGGCGCGGGCCGCGGCTAACCGTTCATCGGTGGTCATGAATTGGCCACTCCCTAATTCCTCACTGCCTCGGCAGCGTATTCAGGTATGCCTGCCACTGCCGGGTGAGGGCCTGAACCTCCCGGCCATGCTGCTCGGTAATAATGAGTTTTCGATCTGGTTGTCATGTGCCACCACTGTCGCCGGCAGCGCGTCCACGATGCCCGTGAGACGATCCAGCTTTTCGCTGTCAAACAACCCGATATGACGGATCGACGACGACCGTGTGGTTTGCGGGCCAGGTCCTCAGGAAACAAAGACAGCCCGATCCGCGCGTGATTTTTCCACAAATGCCGTCGGCCCGCCTCCACCCTCTCACCGGCGTAAACGCGGCGACAGCAGGCCGCCCGTCTTCCCACAAAATCCGCTTGCCCATCGCCCGTCTCATTCTATGGCACTCCGCAGCCCGTGCCCATTTTGCAACAATTCCCGTCACCCAACCGCAATATTTCCCGCTTGCCTCACGACGCCGTCTGAAGCAGAGCAAATGCGTCTGTGTCCCTTTTCCCAAGATAAACGAGCGGTCTGTCCCCAGGCTTTGTCCCCTGGTTTTCGTCCCTGGTTTTCCCTAGTTTTTTCCATGGCCGGTGTAAACTTTTTATCGGTTTGTGAGTGCGCTCACAAACGCCCGCTGTTTTTATTCTGGTACTGAAACCCATTGCCGTACTCTGGTGAGTAATCGTCATTCAACATTTTTCTTGCCGGTCTTGCGCCAGCCGGCCACGGAGGGGCAGGAGATCATGGCGCGGAAGAGCAGACGGCATCCCCATAAACCAACCGACTCGAGGCGCCCGCTCATCTGGAGTCACCCGCGGCATTTAGCGGCCGCAGCAGCGCTCACGTTTGCCTTGCTTGCCGTATACAGCCGCGCGCTTCATGGCCCTTTCATTTACGACGATTTTTCGTTGCCATTCTACAAGCCGGGCTTTCCGACGTCGGACTTCATGGCTTGGATCAGCGGAGTGCGTCCGGTGCTGATGTTGAGCTACTGGATCAACTTCTGGTGGGCGGGCCGCGATAGCTATTCATACCACGCCGTCAACCTGCTCATTCACTTCGCCAACGGAGGGCTGGTCTTCCTGATTGTGCGACGCATTCTTGCGCAGGCGTGTATAGAAGACTGGCGCTTGCCGGCGATTCCCTTTTTCGCCTGCGCCCTCTTTCTGTTGCACCCGATTCAAACCGAGTCCGTGGCATACGTCGCAGGCCGTTCGGAGCTGCTCAGCGCCTTTTTCTTTTTGCTAGCCTTCGCCCTGTTCCTTTATCGTCCGGCGCCCGCGGTCGATTGGCGGTCATCGGTCGTGCTCCTGCTTTTGTTTTCGTGCGCGGTTGCGACCAAGGAGCATACGGTCACGCTGCCGATTTTGCTCTTGTTCACGGATGTATATTGGGCGACGGAGCGTCCCACCACAACCATTCTGCGCAACTGGCGGCTATATCTGCCGATGCTTTGCGGCGGTCTGATAGCGGCGGCGATTGTCGGCATCTATGTGAATACCTCCACGAGCGCCGGGATCAGCGGCGCCGGTGTGAGCTGGGCGGTGTATGCGCTTACCGAATGCCGTGTACTTTTCCTGTATCTGCGGCTGCTCCTGTTCCCGGCAAGTCAGAACTTCGATCACGATATTTCGTGGGCAGCGTTGCGATTCGACGTGACGAACGCCGCCAGCCTTCTGGGTGTGCTGCTTCTTCTGGGGCTGGCTTGGCGGTTGCGGAAACGCCTTCCCGTTGGGTGCTACGGCTTACTGATTTTCCTCCTCCTTTTGGCCCCCACCTCCTCGTTCCTTCCGATAAAGGACGCGATGGCAGAGCGCAGGCTTTACCTGCCGATGCTGGGATTCACTTTGGTCGCTGGCGAGTGCCTTCTGCACGCAAGACGGCAGAATAGTTGGGCTGTGGCGACAGCGGGAGTCTTACTGGCGGCGCTGGGCGTCGCGACTTATCAACGCAGCGGACTATGGTCGAGCGAGGCAGCGCTGTGGACCGATACGGTGGCCAAGTCGCCGAACAGAGTTGGGGATTACGGCAACCTGGTGCACGGCCTGGTGGAGGAGCACCGTTGCCGCGAGGCGCTCGAGATGTTGAACCGCGTAACCCGGCGGCTCAAACCGGACGCGACGCTGTTGTCCCACTGGTCGTTTGCCTACGAATGCGTGAATGATCACGAGCATGCTTTGGAGAAGTTGCAGCAATCCGTGGCGCTGTTGCCGTGGCCATCGACATACATCAATATGGCCCGGCACCAGCTTGCCCTGGATCGGACCGAGGATGCCGTGCAATCTCTCGATCTCGCATTGAAACTGGATCCGCGGCTGGAGCTGGCTTACACGATGCGAGCCGCCATCCTGGAACGGGAGGGCAACCTGCTGGCGGCTGCCCAGGACTACCGGCAAGCCCTTCACGTGAATCCGGCAGACCCGCAGGCATCCTGGCACTTACGCCAAGTCGACGCACTGTGGCAAGCCATGCACGCGCAGCCGAAGCGTATCCTGTTCCAGCGCCAGGCGCCCGCGCGCGAACCTCAGTCATCCGTGAGACGGCAGTAACGGCTGTCTGGCACCGGGTTCGGTTGGCTTGGTCAACGTTGGCCCACTCGACCTGACGGCTTCTTCTATTTCGCCAGCACGGGAATGGTGGTCAAGCTGCCCGTGGATGCGGCGCGAATGCCGAGAGCGCTGATTTGCCCGTTGGACGGCGTGTCGAACTCGATAGTGCCCCGTCGGTTGGCGGCGAACCCGTACTCATTCGCCAGCAGGAAAGAGGTGTGGCCGTGGGCTGCGAGTTGGATGGTGGCCTTGCCCAGTTCCGTCCCGATGTCGTCACGCACAATCACGGGCACGGTGGCTGACTGGCCCGAGACATTAGCCAGCGCCAGTCCCGTGACCAGGCCATTCGTGTTGTCGAAGGCGAGAATGAATGCGCTGGCGTTCTGGGTTTCGAGCGGCACGACGGCTTCCTGCGCAGTGGGGTTGTGAAAGATGGCAAAACCGCCGATACTGCCGTTGCTGGTCAGTTGCGCCGAACCGGTTACCAGCGCCGCCGTGTTGCTGGCGTTGGTGGCGATCACTACGCTGGCGCCTGCGGCCAGTGTCTGACTGAGAGCAGAAGACGTCGTCGTCTCACCCGTATCCAGAAACATGAGGGGCAACGAGAGTTCGTTGCCGTTGTTGTCGAAGAAGCTCAGCTCAAAGTTAGCGCTGGAGGTTCCCGTATTCGTTAGCGTAAATATAGTGAGCCAGTCGCCGCCGGCGGCTACCTGGGCCATGGTGCCGCTGGTCCCGACGTCTCCGAGTGCCGTGCCTGAACCGGAAAAGACCGTGCTGGAGTCCGTATCAATAAATCGAACTTGTTGTCCGCCCGAAACTAGGGAAATGTTCATATTAAAGGTGCCTAAGTTGGGGTCGGTAAATACGGCAGTGCCGGTACAGTTAGAACTTAGACTGTAAGTGCCGGAAATGCTGCGGCTGGTGATGTTACCACCCTCGCTTACAGTGTCGTTGATGGACAAAGCACCTGATCCGTTAAAAGTCAGTTGGCCTGTGTCAGCGTAGTTATCGCTATTACCATTGGAGTCGATAAAGAAACCACCGATAGAGAAACCATACAGACCATTGATGGATGCATTGGAACACGCGCTTTGTAGCGGATGAGCGTCTCCGGAAACCACATATCCTGAGTCCGCTTCTATCAGAGTCATGCTTTGCCCGTTGTTCGAAATCGAAAAATTAAAGTGGGTGGTGCCGATGACATTGTCAGTCAGTGTGGTCGATCCGGTGCAATTTGAGTTCACCGTGTAGGTTCCGGTAATGGTTCTTGGAAGAATGTCGCCGGCGAAGCTCGCCGAGCTCGAACCGCTGAGGCTACCGCTTCCGTTTATGGTAAGGTTACCCATATCCGTGAAGGGAGAAAAGGTTTCGTAGGTGCTTAGATAAACTGCTCCTTTCAGTAAGTACGTGTAGGTTCCGTTGAGAGTGGCGGTGGAACAGGATTCGGCCTGGCCCACCAGAGTTTGCGCATTCGCGGCATGGGCCGCAAGGAAAATGACCGAAGCAACAAAAGGCGCCTGCCAAAAGGACGATTTCATGGACGGATACTCCTTCGCTCGAAGTGCCGAATGTTACTATTTTAACGCCGCGGGGCGAGTCACGGACCGTAACCCGGTCTGAGGCGTTGCGGAATTCACACTTCCGAACTGCGCTGTCTCCCGAGCTCCATCTTCCGGCCCGTGCGGCACGACTGGTACACCGCGTCGACCAGTTCCAGCGCCTGATATCCCTCCTCGCCCGCCACCAGCGGCTTGCGGCCCGTGCGAATCGCTTCGCCGAAATCGCGGAACTGGCGCTCAAACGGCTCCACCGTAATGGCCATCGGGTCCGAGGATCCCGACGCTACTTCCTTCGAAACCGGCGCCGGCTCGCCCGAATCATTTTCCACGTCCCATGTTGTGAGCTTGTCGCCGCAAATGATGGCCGTTCCTTTGGTGCCGTGAAATTCCGTGCGCTCCGTATAGCCGGGCCAGAACGCCGTGGCCGCCTGAAAAACGCCGGTCGCACCCGATTCATACCGCACCACCGCGTTCACCACGTCCTCGGATTCGATTTTGTGCAGAGCGCCAAGCTGCCAGTAGGCGAACAGCTCCCGCACCGGCCCCGCCAGCCAGCGCAAAATATCCAGTTGATGGATGGCCTGGTTGATCAGCGCGCCGCCGCCCTCGGTCGCCCAGCTCCCTTTGATGGGCCGCGAATAATACGCCGCCGACCGGTACCACTTCACATAGCAGTCGCATTCCAGCAGCTTTCCCAGCCGTCCCGCCGCAATTGCCCGCGCCACGAACTGGCTGGAGTCGTCGAACCGGTGCTGGCTCACCACGCCCAGCACGATGCCGGCCCGGCGTGCGGTGTCGATCATCTCTCGCGCCGTCTCCAGGTTGGTAGCGATCGGTTTCTGCACCTGAATGTGCTTGCCCGTTTCGGCGCAAATACGCAGCGGTTGCAGTCGGAAATCCGGAAACGTGCACACATCCACATAATCCACCTCCGGATGCCGGCACACTTCCTCGTAAGTCTTCACAAACTGCGCTCCGTTGACTTCCGCGAAACGCCGTCCGGCTTGCTCGAAAATATCCGTGCACACCGTGATCCGGTAGCCGATATTCCGGTACGCCCGCGCGTGCAGGTTCGAAATCGCACCCGTGCCGATCATGCCGACGCGCAATCCTGATTTGTCCATGGTGGAAGCTTGCAGTATATCGCGCGCCGCAATCATCGCCGCGCCGCCCGAGTGCGGTCACGGCTAACTTTGGCTATCACACTTCCGTCAACCAAGCACATAATCCGTTTACCAGTATTGATTCCCAGGCTCGGCCGAGTGTCCAATGGAGTACAGGCCGCAATTGGACGAAGAACGCAGCGTCTCCTCGCGCGGCTGGACTGATTCGTTTCTGAAATGACCAAGCTCCGGCAAAGAGGTTGGGCCCACGTGGTGCGATGTACGCTCCTGTTGTGCCCGCTGATCTTATCCATCAGCAGTGTTCTGTGGATGGCGTATAAACGGCATCTCGCACGGGTAGCGGTGGCTCCGGAGAGCCGGTACTTTCAGCGGATTTATGCGGTAGTTTCGGCTAACTTTGCGGATCCCGTGTCTCCCGAGAAGGCGATTTACCACGGCGCCATCCCGGGCATGCTTCGCACCCTCGACCCCCACTCAATGTTTTTTGATCAGGAGGAATTTCGCAGGCATGCCCAGGCGGTGAAGGGCAAACACAGCGGCGTCGGAGTGGAGCTGGTGTACCGGGATCATCAATTTGTCGTCGTGGGATGTCACAGCCATTCCGCCGCCCTGCGGGCTGGCATCCATCCCGGTGATCTCGTCACAGCCATTGATGGCAAACCGACCGCCGCTTTTAGCGTTGGCGAAGTGATAGACCTTCTATCTCGGCCGGAAGGGACCGATACGCGCATCTCTATCGTGCGTGACGGTCGCCGGGTCGACTTCAATCTGAAAACCGAGGTGATGGCGCGCAAGAGCATCCCCGGCATCACCTGGATTCGCCCCCGCATCGCTTACCTGCCGATCCTGGTCTTTGACGAAGTTACGCCGGCTGAGTTGAGCGAAGACCTCGAAAAATGCCGGCAGCAGGGAATGCAGGGTTTGATTCTCGACTTGCGCGACAATCCCGGCGGCGTGGTGTACGCGGCGGTCGCGGTCGCGGACCAATTCTTGCGCGCCGGCGAGACCATCCTTCACCAGCGCGGGCGTGCGTTTGCTGCAGCGACCTATGTGGCGACCCACGGCAACGGCGGCTACGAATACCCGATGGTGATTCTGGTCAACCGCAACACGGCTTCGGCAGCGGAAGCTGTGGCCGGCGCCTTGCAGGACCATGACCGCGCCTGGGTGCTGGGAGACGATACTTATGGCAAGGGGCTGGTGCAGACCGTGACTTCACTGCCCGCCAACACCGGCCTGGCGCTGGTGAAGTCCAAATACTACACACCCAGCGGTCGCCTATTGCAGCGGCCGCATTACAACTCTCTGGGATATTACGAGCGACAGCCCGCAGCACACCGCGTCACCTGGATGACCGACAGCGGCCGGCCGGTTTATGCCGGCGCCGGCATTGGCCCGGATGAGCATTTTGCTCCGGAATCCGACCGCTTTCAGTCTTCTCTGACCGGACGGTTTGTGTTTCTTCAGTTTGCCGGCCACTATCTCGACATTCACCCCACAGCCGCGAATGGGCGCTGGCAGGCAGATGAGGCCACGCTTCGCGACTTTCACGGTTACCTCAAGCAACACAACTTCACATTCTCGAATGCGGAGTTTGCCCGCCACGATGATTGGATCCGGCAACACTTGCGGCAAGCGGTGTTGCGCACGGCGTTCGGCCTGGACGAAACCTTCGAACTCCTGGTGACCACCGATGCCACGGTCGAGCGTGCGCTCAACGCTTTACCGAAAGCCCAGGCGTTGCTCGAATCCGCCCGGCGCAACCCACAGCACGCGCGACTGGCTGACGCCCGCTGGTGCGGGAATCCTTCTTGCCGGTAGCGCTCGGCAGCAGCACCGCGTGGCCATGTCCAGTACAATGAAATCTTTCCTATATGAGACGACTGCTCTGCTGTGCCGGTGTGCTGTTTCTGATCATGCCCGCCGGTTGCCGAAGGTCGCAGTCCGACAACGTGGCGGCGACCGTAAATAACCGGCCCATCACCTACGCTGAACTGGAAAAGAATTTCCAGACGCAGATCACGACCCCTCAGGAAGGCTCCAGCGAAGACCAGATTATGATCCAGAAGCTCGAGCTTCTGCGCACTCTCATCGATAACGAAATCATGCTCCAGCGCGCCGAAAAGCTCGGCCTGATGGCTCCCGATTCCGAGGTGGATGCCAAGTTCAACGAATTTCGAGCGCCTTATACCAAAGAGGAGTTCGAGCGCCAGCTCCGCAATCGCAAGATGACGGTCGAGGATCTCAAGCTCCAGTTGCGCCGCGACCTGAGTATTCAGAAACTGTTCAATCGCGAAGTTACTTCGCGCATCCCGCTTCCCAGCGACGCCGATGTCACCAATTTCTACAATCAGAACAAGGCCAGCTTCAATCTCGCCGAGCCGCAGATCCATATCGCTCAGATCGTGGTCACCCCTCGACCGGATCCCAATGTGCATAATCTGAAAAACGACAAGGCCCAGAATCCCGAGGAGGCGAAACGCAAAATCCTGAACATTCAGGCGCGCCTGCAAACCGGCGAAGACTTCGCCATGCTGGCGCAAAATTACTCCGAAGATCCTAATACCGCGCAGAACGGCGGCGACCTGGGGTTCGTCCCCGAGTCGGCCTTTGCCAAGGCCAGTCCCGAATTGCGCCGCTTGGTCATGTCCATGAAGCCGGGCGAGATTTCCCCCATCCTGCCGGCGACCGACGGCTTCCGCATTTTCAAAATCATCTCCAAGGAGCCGTCCGGCCAGCGGGAGCTGACCGATCCCCGTGTCCAGCAGACCATCCGCGAGACCTTGCAGAACCGCAAAGATCAACTGCTCAAAGCCGCCTATTACGAAGTCGCCCGCAACGAAGCTAAGGTCGTGAATTATCTAGCTCGTAGGATCGTAGAAAAAGCCGGCGAAGGGACAAAATAGCTCCGTCTCGATTCCGCAGGGCTGGTTAGTCACTTGTCTCCGAAATTTCTATTGTTTTTGCCTTCAATCACATAGTTGGCCTCCGCCGGCGTCGGGCCGGCACCGCCCATGTAGCGTGGAATTGCAAGTAGGGTTGCGCCGGTGAGCAAGCCGCTTTCCGCAGAAGCCAGTCAGTCTGGAATCAGCGATGCCGATCTCTGAAGAACAGGACCCGGAAAAACAGGACCCCGGAAAGAGATCCCCTCGCGAAGAACCGCGGCGGCGCGGCTCCAAACGGGCTGACCTGGTGGAGAAAGCCATCGAAAGTATCGAGCAGAAACTGGGATCGAGCGACGTGAAAGCGACTTTCGCTGACTTCATCCGCCTCCTTCAGCTCCAGAAGGAATTGCAAACTGACGAACCCAAGGAAATCAAGGTGACATGGGTCGATCCGAACGAGAAGGAGTCCGCTTCCGAGGAATAAAGTATGCTCCGCTCCCATCGCAAGCTAAATTCCATCGTTCTGAGGCACGGTTCAAAGGTTTTTCCGGCCCTATCGGCTCCGGCAAGAGTCAGGCCTTGTGCCAGGAAGCGATCAAACTCACTTATATCAATGCCGGCCGTGTGGGCCTCATCGGCGCTCCGACTTATCCCATGCTGCGCGATGCCACTCTCGCTACTTTGTTTGAGATTTTGGAAGTCAACTTCATCCCGTACGAATACAGCAAAGGGGACAACGTGCTGACCATGACCGATACCGGCTCGCGCGTCCTTTGCCGATCTGTGGATGAGTTTGAACGCCTGCGCGGAACCAACCTGGCCTGGTTCGCCCTCGACGAGCTGACTTACACTCCCGAGGCGGCTTGGCTGATTCTCGAAGGTCGACTGCGCGATCCGAAAGCCGAGCGCTTGTGCGGCTTCGGCGTCTGGACCCCGAAGGGTTTTGACTGGGTTTATCGCAAGTTCATTTCCGAACCACGCCGCGGATACGAAACGACTTTGGCGCTCCCTTATGAAAACCGGTACCTGCTCGAGCAGATTCCCGATTTCTACGACCTGTTGAGAAGCAGTTATGACGATGCCTTCTTTCAGCAGGAGGCGCTGGGTAAGTATCTCAACGTGCAGGCCGGCTTGGTATATCACGCGTTCAGCCGCCAGGATCACGTGACCGACATTCAAGTGCGTCCCGAGGTGCCGCTGCTGTGGGCGCTCGACTTCAACGTCGACCCCATGTCTTCAGTAGTCGCTCAAGTCATCGGCGGCACTGTCTACGTTCTGGACGAAGTCGTGCTGCGGCACTCCAGCACACTCCAAGCCTGCCAGGAATTTCAGCGGCGCTTTCCCAGCCATCCTCGGGGAATCATCGTATATGGCGACGCTTCAGGAAACAGCATACACACCACCGGGACGTCCGACTATCACATCGTGCGCGATTTCTTTGCCGAAAACTATTCGGACTCACTGCACTACAAGGTGCCGAAAGCAAATCCGAGCATCCGTGATCGCATCACTCTGACTAACGCGAAGCTGCGCAGCGCTTCCGGTGAAGTCCGGTTACTGGTAGACCGCAAATGCGTGGAGCTGATTAAAGACTTCGAACAGGTTTGTTACAAAGCCGACAGCACCGTCCCGGATAAGGACAAGGACAGGAGGAGGACTCATGTCTCCGACGCTCTCGGCTATTTGCTCTGGCAGGAGTGCCGGCCCCTGCCCCAAATCGGAGATCGCAACCAGCGGCTGTTCTAATGCGGAGCATCACCGTCGAAAATCCCGAGTATGTACGCTCGAAAGCGATGTGGCACAAATACCACGATCTATACACCGGCGGTGAGCAGCTTCGCGAGCGTGCACCGGAGTATCTGATAAGGCGAAGTAAGGAGCCCAACGACGTATATTTCGAGCGGCTGACGCGTGTCTTCTATGAAAACTATATTGGCTCCATCGTCGACTGGTATGCGGCCACATTGATGCGCCGCGAGCCCATCATCACGTATGACGGATCTAACGACACCGCCAAGCAGTTTTACACTGAATTCGCCGAAGATTGCGATCTTAAGGGCACAAGGCTGGCGGAGTTTTTCCGGCGCCAGCTCGTCGAAGCGTTGGTATGCGGCAAAAGCTACATCGTTGTGGATTTTCCACGCGTTACAGTACCCGTTGCAAACCGCGCTCAAGAAGATGCGATTGGAAAATCCCGGGCGTTCCTCGCGGACTACTCCCCCGACGAAGTCATCAACTGGAGCTATGACACGAACGGTCGACTCGAGTGGGTTGTCCTGCGTACAGCGCATTTGCGTCAAGACGAAACGGGAAGTGATACCTGGAAAAAGGAAACCCGCTGGATCTACTACGATCGGGAAACGTTTCGAATATACCGATCCGTCCAGGAACCAACCGGCCGTTCCGGCGGAATCGAGTTGGTGGCCGAAGGGCGCCACGGACTCGCATCCCAAAGGCGTGTGCCGCTGTTTCAAATGAGAATTTCCGACGGCCTTTGGCTCATGAACAAGGCTGCGCTGTTGCAACTTGAGCACTTCAACAAGTCCAACGCATTGTCCTGGGCGCTGACGATGGGTCTGTTCGCCACACCGGTCATTTACTCCGAAAGAGAGTGGAGCCAGATAGTCGGGGAGTCTTATTACATTCAGCTTGGCCCGGAGGATCGTTTTGGTTGGACCGAACCCGAAGGGAACGTTTTTCAGATAGCTGCTGAGAACCTGGAGCGGCTGAAAGATGAAATCTACCGGGTCTGTTACCTAATGGTCCAAGCTGGCGGGACGAGTTCCACGCTATCCAGCCAATCGGGACTGAGTAAACAGCGTGACTTCAGCATTACACAGGAAGTGTTGCGGGCCTATGGCGATACGGTAAAGCACGCCATCAAACAGATCCTCTGCGCAATTGAAATCGCGCGCCAGGATGGATTGCTGATTGATGTGTCGGGCCTAGACGAGTTTGATATCGGCGACTTTAGTATCGAACTCGATGATGCGAAGAAACTGCTGGATTTAGGAATTCAGTCCAACACACTAAAGAAGCAGTTATTCAAAAAGTTGGCGTTCAAATACTTTAGTGATCTTCGTCAGGACGTGAAGAATCAAATCGCTGATGAAATCGATCACTCGCTCACGGCAGCGGGTGAGGGAAGGGAGAGCCATGGAGGAGTCAAAGGATAAGGCGGCAATGGAAACAAAGCACGTCGACATACCCTCGTTGGTACGGCAGGTAGCAGAAGAGCTGACGCGCGTGCAGCAGGCTAAGAGCGAACCGGCCTACAAAACGGAGTTGCAAGAAGAACGCAAACGCCGGGAGCAGCTGGAGCGCCGGGTCAATGATTTGGTGGAGGAGAACAAGCGAAGCCGGCAAATGGCCGATGAAGCAGACCGCAGCGCCACCATCCGGACCGAGCTGCAGCGGTTGGGCGTGGGCAAGGTGGATTTAGCTTTTAAAGCCGTGAAAGATGATGTCAGCCGGGCTGAAGATGGGCGACTCGTGGCGAAAACCGACTCTGGAGAAGTCGGCCTTAAAGACTTTTTGTCGGAATTTGTGAATTCAAACCCCGAGTTTTTGCCCGCGCGTATTTCGGGTGGATCTGGAATTCCGTCCACCCAAAAAGAGTCAAGCGGGGTCAGCACCAATGTAGATATCGACAAGATCAAACCCGGAATGAGCGCCGAGGAACTGGACCGCGCAAGACAAGAAATTTCCCGCATAGCATCAAACGCCTTACGTGGGACTTAGACTGCCAGTGATAACAAACAAAAAATAGACAGGAGAAATCAATGCCAGCAATTACGTCTGCCAATGTCGCCACTGCCATCGTAAAACTTGTGGCGGCGGATGCTTTACCGGCCCTCGTCGGCAACCTGATCATGGGAAACCTGGTCAACCGAGACTACGAACCCGCCTTAGCGCAAGCCGGTGATACGGTCAACGTGCCGATTCCTCCGACATTAGTTGCGAACAACATTGCGGAAGGTGGCACAGTCAACCCCCAAAATCCGAACATCGGGAATGCGCAGATTGTGCTCAACACGCACGTGGAAGCAACATTTCAGATACCCGACGTGACGAAGGTGCTGGCAGTACCGGACTTGTTACGAGTATACATGCAGCCCGCGGTAATTGCCATCGCTGAACGGATCGAATCTGACCTGCTTGGCCTTTATGCCAGCTTTTCAGCGAACACGCCGGTTGGCACCGCTGGCACACCGATTACCGAAGCCGTCATCGACGCGGCGGAGACGGCCCTATTCGCTGCCATGGTCCCGCCGACTCAACCCAAGTATCTGGTAGTGGACGGCAACACTTACTCCCAAATGCGACAAATTCCTCGCTTCAGCGAGTTTCAAACTGCCGGCGAAGGCGGGTTGCGAGCATTGATTGACGGCACGTTCGGAAAGATCAAGGATTTCTTCGTGTTCCGGTCGCAATTCATTGCAAAGACCGGTAGCTCGCCCATCACCACGCATAATCTGGCTTTTGTGCGTGATTCGATTGGTCTGGTAATTCGCCGATTGCCTCAGCCGCTTCCTGGAACGGGTGCCATCGCCGAGTACGCGGACCTGGGTAATTTTGGCATGAGGGTTATCATGAGTTACCGACCCGATACCCTTTCTCAGCAATTCACTGTTGACGTGCTATATGGTGTCGCCGTGTTGCGGAATAATTTTGCGGTGCAAGTGAACTCTTGAGTTAGCGTTCCAGCATCAACGTTTATTTGCGACTGTCACTGTAGGTTGAGAGAGAACATATGAATCTGAAAGGGTACTACCAGAAGATTCGCGACGTGGAACGGACCATATTGGAACCCTTTGCAGTCTTAGTAAGCCACGCGACTTCTGACGGCGGAAAAGAAGGCGTCCTGATTGAGGTTCCGAACCAATTGGCGGCAAAAATGATTGCAGATGGCCGGGCTCATCTCGCCAGCGCAGACGAAGCAAAAGATTTTCGACAGAAAACTGCAGAGGCCAAACGGGCTGCGGATGAGGAGGCGATGGCGAACAAAATGCAAATTACGATAGTCCCAACGGCCGAAATCAAGAAAGCAGTTCGTCCCCCAAAGAGTGAGTAGTCGAGATGACAGATGGCGTTGTTTGAGGATTCGACCATTTCAACGTTAGATGGGTTGGCGGCGCAGGACACGTCTGTGCTGGATGTCGCTAGCAATGAAGGTATCGACGTCACGGGGAAGCTGTTACTGGCAAAGACAGAAGTGGGCGCTGAGTTGGTGGCGGCTGGAGCACGTGCGCCATTTTCGCCAACAAGCCCGTTGATGTGGTGGCCCGGGGTGATTTCGTTGTCTACACTTCAACTTTCGCACGTAGTGGTCACTCCACCATTGCAAATGTGGCATGCGTTTCATACTTTAGAACTAGTTTACAGAGACGCGTACTACAACCAACTGAACGACCGGTACCTTGGTAAGTGGAATGCGTACAAAGACCTGAGTAAGTGGGCGGCTGGACTGTTATTTCAGACTGGACTTGGCATGGTGGCCGATCCCATCCCAATAGCCGAGAGGCCCCAGGTAGAGGCTATTGCAGGGACACTCGCTGCTGCGACTTATTTTGTGCAAGTGTCCTGGGTTAACTCGAGGTCAGAAGAGGGGCTGGCGAGTACAGTGGTGTCGGTGACTGCGTCAGAAAATAGTTCTGTGCTTGTAGCGCCGAGCAACCCACCAATTAATGCAACAGGATGGAACGTTTACGTGGGGTCCTCGATTGACTCGATCACACGGCAAAACACGGCGCCAATTGTACCCAGCGAAACGTGGGTTTTGCCTTCGAGTGGGTTGATCGCGGGTAAACCGCCAAGTAACGGGCAAGCGCCAAACTACTTTCGGCCGGTGCTGCGATACCTGCAGCGAGGATAGCCCGTTGGCCAGCATCGCTAATT
>JASHOO010000046.1 GCA_030041035.1 Bryobacteraceae bacterium
GATTTACCTGGTTTCGACCTTTACGCTCTCCATGCTGCAGGGCTGGCTGGCCAAGCCGATGGCGTGGCTGGAGGGTCCGCTGGCGCAGATCCGCGACTGGCGCAACGAGCGGCGCGATCGCAAGATCGAGCGGCGGCGCGAAAAAGCGCGCCTGCAAGCCGAAGAGCGTGCGGCGGCGCGAGCGGCGCGGCGGCAGCCGGTGGAAGCGCTGGTCTCGGAGCCCGAGCCGCTGCCCATGGTGGTCGAGCCTGGTGAGCAGATGCCCGCGCAGCCCGCACTCGACTTCGCACCCGAAGAGATTCCGATCTGTCCGCTCGAACCGGTGCCCGCGCCCGCCGCGGTCACACGGCGGTCCGCGCCGCGCTCGATTGCCGAGCCCCGGCATGTATCCACCAACTTCCGCGTGCCCACGACCGACCTTTTGAACGAAGCGGCCGGCCGCGCCGCCTACGACGAGCAGGAACTGAAGGACATCGCCGCCCGCGTCAAAGCCAAGTTCGAGGAGTTCAACGTGCTTGGGTCGGTGGTGCAGATCAATCCCGGCCCCGTGGTGACCACGTTCGAATTCAAGCCCGAGGCCGGCATCAAGTACAGCCGGATTACGACGCTCAACGAAGATCTGTGCCTGGCGCTCCAGGCGGAATCGATCCTGATCGAGCGCATCCCCGGGAAGCCGACGGTCGGCATTGAAGTCCCCAACACGCGCCGCGAGCTGATCAGCCTGCGCGAGGTCTTCGAATCGGAGGAGTTCGCGTCCTCGCATTCGCATCTGACGTTTTCGCTCGGCAAAGACATCAACGGGCGCATCAAGGTCACGGCGCTCGACTCCATGCCGCACCTGCTGATCGCCGGGTCGACCGGCTCGGGCAAGAGCGTCATGATCAACTCGCTCATCATGTCGGTGCTGTACAAATCGACGCCCGACGATGTGCGCATGATCCTGGTCGATCCGAAACGCCTGGAGATGGGCCTTTATGAAGGCGTTCCGCACCTGTTGACGCCGGTGATCACCGATCCGCGCAAAGCCACCAACGCGCTGCGCAACGCCGTGCTCGAAATGGAGCGGCGCCTGCGCGTGCTCGCCGAGCAGGGCGTGCGGAACATCGATCAGTACAACAAGAAGATCCGCAAGCTCCAGCAGGAAGTCCCGCGCGATCTGTTCGAGGAGCCGGCCGACGAACCGCAGCCGCTGCCCTACATTCTCATCCTCATCGACGAACTCGCCGACCTGATGATGATCGAGGGCCGCAACGTGGAGGAATCGGTCACGCGCCTGGCGCAGATGGCGCGCGCAGTAGGCATGCATCTGGTGCTGGCCACGCAGCGGCCGAGCGTGGACGT
The DNA here is from genome assembly GCA_030041035.1 of Bryobacteraceae bacterium. Lineage (GTDB taxonomy): Bacteria > Acidobacteriota > Terriglobia > Bryobacterales > Bryobacteraceae > QHXW01. The sequence continues at coordinate 1,342 of JASHOO010000046.1, forward strand.
CATCACCGGTCTCATCAAGGCCAACTTCCCCGCCCGCATCAGCTTCCGCGTGGCCACGCGCGTCGACTCGCGCACCATTCTCGACGTGATGGGCGCCGAGCATCTGCTGGGCAAGGGGGACATGTTGTTCCTCCCGCCTGGATCTTCGCGCCTGACGCGCGTGCACGGCGCGTTCGTCACCGAGACCGAGATCAACCGCGTGGTGGACTTCTGGAAGGAGCAGGCCGCGCCCGAATACGATCAATCGCTGCTGCTCGCGCCGCCGGCCGAAGAAGTCGAGATGGCGGACGAAGAGGGCGGCGCCGCCTCCGACGAGCAGGATCCCATGTACGAGGAAGCGCTGCGCGTGGTGCTCGAGATGGGCAAAGCTTCGACCTCCACGCTGCAACGGCGGCTGCGCCTGGGTTACGGCCGCGCCGCGCGCATTCTCGACATGATGTACCGCGACGGCATCATCGGCCCGCCCGATGGCTCCAAGCCGCGCGAGGTACTGAAGCGGCCGGAGTGGTTGCAGGAAGTCGAAGACCCGGTGCGCTAACCGCATCCTCACCGGCTGTACGCCACCTTGGGTGTGACGATATCCTCGCCGGCCTGGGGATCGCCTGCCGCCGGGCCGTGCCAGACGCTGCCGCCGTAGGTGGTGACGTAGATCTTGGACGGATCGAGCGGGTCGGGAATCACGCGATGGCCCCACTTGAAGTTGAAGCCGCGAATGCGCTGCCAGGTTTCGCCCCGGTCGGTGGAGCGCCAGGCGGAGGAGGTGAAGCCGCAGGCGTAGAGGATGTCGGGGTTGCGCGGATCGAGGGTGACGTCGTAGACGTATTGATCGCGGGAGAGCGTGTTGCGCCAGGTTTCGCCGCGGTCACTCGAAACCCAGACGCCGCCGGAGACAGCCTGTTGAGTTGAGGGACGTCCCCACGCAGCCAAGTAGAGACGCGCGGGATCGCGCGGGTCAATGGCGATTCCGTCGGGTCCGTTCACGCCCGTGGGCAGCGCAATCCTGGTCCAGTGGGCGGCGGCGTCGGTGGAGCGGTAGAGCGCGCCGTCGGTCTCGGTCCCGTAACTCGAGTCCTCGCTGCGGCGGGCAAGCACGACGTACAGCGCGTGATCCGGGCCTTGCGCCAGGCGCCAGGCGAAGGGCTCGTGCTGCGGGAGGCCGTCGTTGTTGAGCTTCCAGAATCTTCCGCCGTCGGTGGATTTGAAGACGCCGCGGCCGAAGCCGGTTACGTAGAGGACGCGTGCGTTTTCGGGGCTGGAAGGATCCAGCAGAATGTGACTGGCAGCGGTTTCGGGCATGCCCTGGCTGGAGACGCGCCAGGTGCGGGCGCCATCCTCGCTCGTGACGACGCCGCCGTCGAAGGTTGCGGGGGACGTATGCCGCCACATCTTAGGACGCGGGAGATCGTGCACACCGCTCATGACGGCCCAGGCGCGGCCGCGCACTTTGGGATCGAAGACCAACCAATAGGTCGTGTTGGTCCAGTCGCGCGGCACGGTTTCGGTAGCGCTGAGCCACCCGCGGCCGCCATTCTCACTGCGGAACAGGCCGATGTCGGTGTAGGCGATGAATCTCCGCCGGGAGTCGAACGGATCGAAGAACACGCCGTAGTTGGTGGTGACGTCGAGTCCCGTGGTGGTAGTGGAGCCGTCTTCCAGGCGGCGCGAGTAGAGGCCCTCCCAGGTCTTGCCGCCGTCGCGAGTACGCAGGGTGCGGCCCATATCGGTCGCGATCGAAAGGTTCGGATCATCGGCGGCCACGACGAGATTCAGCGGGTTCTCGCCCCAGCCGGGGCCGAAGCGCGCGGTGATCCAGCCGTCGTGTATATTGGCTGCCGGTTGATCGGACTCTTTCCACACAAGCGTCCAGGAGCGGCCGGCGTCGGTGGTTTTCGCCACTCCGAAGAATCGGGCGGAACCGATGATGAGCCGGCTGTAAGAGAGGTAGGCAACCTCGCCGTGATGGGCGCTGGTCGAGACGGCGCGCAGATCGGGCAGACGGCCGGGCAGGCTCGATTCGCGCCAAGATGCGCCGCCATCGTCCGATACATAGACGGCTGTGCTCGAGACAGCATAGATCAGCGGCTTACCGCCGGTGAAGCCGAGATCGGCGTCGAGGAACGAGGACACGCCGGAAGGCGCGGGGCCGCGCCGCCAACTTCCGGCTTTGCGGACCGTGACGGAATTCTCGCCGATCACGTAGAGGGTGCGGTCGTCGCGCGGTGACTGGGGATCGATCGCGATCCATCGCCCGCCGCCCTCGAGATCGGCGGAGTGCTGCCAGGTCCTTCCCCAATCTTTGGAAGTGAACAGCCGCGTTGCGCCATGACGCCGCATGACGGCGTAGAGCAGGTGAGAATCGGCGGGATCGACGGCGAGAGCTTGGATTTGGCCCGTATCAGCGGAACTCGCGATTTCGGTCTCGGCATGGTCACTGTTTTCGAAGACGCCGGTCACGCTCGCGGGATCCGGATAGACGAGGCGCCAGGTATCGCCGCGATCCGTGCTGCGCCAAAGCGTCTCGGCCGTGCGCTCGTAGATGGTGCCGGCGGCGCTTGGATCGAAGAAGAAGCCCTTGGCGACCTGGCCGAGGTTGAACATGCGCCAGGTATCGCCGCCATCGTGGGAGACGTAGGCGCCGGTCATGTCGCACGCAACATAGACGTCCTGAGGATTGCGTGGATTGATGGCGGGGAAAAATTGCGCGCCGCCGCCGCCGGGACCGATGATTTCCCAGGCGTCATTACGGAGGGCGCCGGCCATGCCCGCCAGCAAAACGAGAGCGAAAACGATTCTCATGATCGATTTGTGCCTGCCCGCGAATGCAGTATACGCCTCGGAGCCCGTTGACGAGCACGTCACCAGGGATAACTGTAGCGCGGCCAATACGGATGGTGTTGTGAACGCCCAGCAGGGCTCTATTGACTCAGGAATTCCTGGATCAGGCGGCTCGGTGTCCCGATGGTTCTTCCCGTACCGCTGTTGACGCCGCGGAGGCGGAGCAGTCCCACGACCTTGCCGTTGGCGAGGTACAGCGGGCTGCCGCTGGCGCCGGGCCACGCCTCTTTGTCCATGATGATGGCACGCGGGCCGCGGCCGTCAGCGCGCGTCGTCACGTAGCCGGATATGTTCCCGACTGAGCTGAGCGGAATCTGGAACTGCAAGGGAAATCCGGTGAAGGCCACCGGCGTTCCATCGGGCTGCAAGGAGGTCTCGAAAGTGACGGCAGCGATCTTGTGGGCGGGTTCGACGGTGCGCACGCTGCGGCAGCGGGCGATGTCGAGATCGGCATCGCGCTTGCACTCATCGGCATGGAACACGTAGTAATCGGACTGGAAGGTGGCCTGTTGGGAGCTCCATCCGGACTGCGGCAGGTAGAAGGCGGTGTGCGGGCATGGCGCCTTGCGCTGGGCGCTGACCATACTTTCGATGACGTGATTGGCGGTAATGAAGGTGCCGTCGGCCGCAACGAAGAAGCCCGTCCCCTCAACCGACAGCGTCTCGGCGACGGTACCGTTGACGGCAATGCAGACGATGGGGATGACGGAGCGCTTGATCGCCTGAATGGCGCCGGTGAAGCCTGGCGGGTTGGCCGCCGGCGCGGCATTCACCAGCCAAAGGGCGAGTATCCACAGGCTTCTCACGCAGCAAATCTCTCTGGCAAGCCGAATCATGATCCGCCGCGCACGGGGAATTGCATGATAGCAGATCGTGCCCGTGCGCGAGACTTCAAGCACCTACTGATCCGTCAGCGCAGCCACGCCCGGCAGCTCGATGCCGGCCAGGAACTCGAGCGATGCGCCGCCGCCGGTGGAGACATGCGTGATCTTGCCGGTGACGCCGGCGGATTTGACGGCCTTCTCGGAATCGCCGCCGCCGACCACCGACACGGCGCCCGTTTGCGCGACCGCCCTGGCGACGGCGACGGTGCCTTTATCGAACGGCGGCTTTTCGAAGACACCCATCGGCCCGTTCCAGATGATGGTCTTCGCTCCTGCGATGACCTTCGAAAACGCCTCGATCGTCCTGGGGCCGATATCGACGCCCATCTTGCCCTCCGGAACGGTATCCACCACTTCGTTCGGCGCGCCTTCTTTCAGCTCGGAAACCACCACGTGATCGACCGGCAACACGAGCTTCGAGCCGAACTTCCCGAGCAGATCGCGCGCGAGATCGAGCTTGTCGT
>JASHOO010000419.1 GCA_030041035.1 Bryobacteraceae bacterium
AAGTTACCGGCTCAAGGACAGCAAACAGCGGCGGCCTTCCAAGGCTCGTTCCTAGCTAACCCGTTCCGCGCTTGGCGGCGATTTGCGGGGGCGGCTTCCGCTCCGGCCTAAACGCGCCCCGCAAGCGGGTCGCAGGCCTCCGCTCCAGCCGCCCCCGCAAATCCTCCACACAAGAAACCTTGCTGAACCAGGAAATGGTCTATTTTCCCGCCGCTCCGATGGTCTAGTTTTACTCCGCCCTTGACAACTCCCGGCAATGCCGGGCCAGGCAAAACCGCACAATTTCCACTCTATTTCGGGCGCGAACCGTCATGCAGCTTCCGACGCAGGAGAATCGTGCCGACAAGTGCCGTCCCGAGCAACACGAAAGATGCCGGCTCGGGGACGGCATCCGTTCCAAAAACCTCTTCAAAATAGGCAACCTGTTCGGTGCCGGTCCCAACCGATTCTTGCCCCGTAAGCGTAAGAGTTGTGGAGATGTTGGTGGAACTCAAGCCCGCAAACGTCGCGTAAGCTGAGCACTGCGGCAGCGAGCAACTTCCTGGCGGGCTAACGGCTGCGGAGAGGGTTGGTCCTCCGGTGAGTGCCAACGAGATTGATGCGCTACCTCCAGCCTCGCTCGTTACCATCTCCATTCCCGCCTCCTTAATCAAAAGGACTGGCGCAGCCGTCACCGTGTAATCGAGGCTGTACGTATCTGTCACACCGGGTCCAGCATTCCACGCGTTTGGAGATGGCTCCGCATAGATAGATCCCGACAAAAACAGGAACCCGCCCCCGAAGACCCCAGAAGGGATAGGGATTACCCCCACTTGTGCGTCGCTAGGCGGCACAACAGGGAGATTGGCGTTGATGTAGCTGAAATCGCTGAAAATCAGCGGGCCCATGGAACAACTGAAGCCCGCCGTATTGTACACAGCCAAGTAGCTGTGCTGCACGCGTCCGCCCATGCAACGGCCGACGTTGCTAACACCAACGCAACCGATAGCCGAGCTTTTCTCATGAGAGGAACCTTTTTGAATAAGGCGTCGGAACGCATGAACAGCGCCATGCCTTTCGATTCGCGACCCGAATTTGGCCGAAAATCCAGGTGCCCACGTCAATGCCCACCTGAGCCGGAACGAAGGCCCGGAACGGTCGCGGCGGTTGATTGTGTCGGCCTTAAAGGCGAGGGACGGACACCTCCGTCCCAGGCTGCGTGGCTCACCGACTGCTTCGTAGATCATTTCTCCGCCACAAGCGTGGCCAGAGCGTAGTCCACGTCGTTCAGCGTCGCCTGGTGATTCGGGTCGTTGCCGTTGAGATCGTAGCGCAGCCGGCCCGCGCGATCGTAGAGAAACACGTCCGGAATTCCCTGGACCCCCAGCTTCTCGAAGGACTGCATGATGTTTTCATCCATCAGGTAATTGCGGAATGTGGCCTTTTGCCGGAGTACGAACTGCCGCGCTTGCTCGACGGCAGCTTTGTCCTCGCGGTCATCCACACTCATTGAGACAAATTCCACGCCCTGGTCCTTGTACCGGTTGTAAAGCTCTACCATGTGGGGAAACCGCTCGATGCAGGGCGCGCACCACGTAGCCCACATGTCCACCACCACGATGTGCCCCTTCATCGACCGGAGTTGCCGCTGCCACTGTTCGAACTGGATCAGCTGCAACGTCACTGTCTGGGCGCCGAACCTGGAACATCCCGCCAACAACCCCAGGCCCAAGAGCGCCGCGGCTCCCGTCCAAAGGTACCAGCGCGCCATCAAGTAGTCCTGCGCGTGTATTCGACGGTGCATCCTTGAGCGCGGGTCTCAGTGACAGGCGCCGGACGGCCAGCCAATGCGGCGAGGATGGCGTCCCGCACATAAAATTGTTTCGCTTCGCCGTTCACGTAACGCGGCGCGCCGGCCTCCATCACCGCCGGTGAATTGGTCAACAGGCCCGTGTACACGATGCGGCGCTCCTTGTTGAGCACAAAATACTCGGGTGTATGCGTGGCGCCGAACTTGCGGCCGATCTCCTGGCTCGGGTCGTGGAGATACAGGAAGTTGTAGCCTATCTTGGCGGCGCGATCCTTCATGGCCGGCAGAAGGTCCTCGGGTCGCAAGTTGACGCCAATGCCAATGAAGCGTACGCTCTTACCTCTGAAGTCATTCACGAGTTCGATCAGGTCGCGCTCGCCGCCTCGCACCCACGGGCAATGGTTGGCCAGAAACACCACGACCAGCACATCCTCGTGAAAATCGGACATCGAATACGACCTGCCATCGGTGGCGGGCAGATTGCTGAACGACGGGGCATGCATGCCAACGTCGATGACGGGGTTGTACTTGCCAGCAACAAGAGTTGTAGCCGCAACTGTGAGTATTATTCCAAAAAACCAGAACATTCCGGCCGAACTAAGACTCATGCCTCAGACTCCCTCGTGTTTGGTGGCGCATAGCCATGCTCTCCGGTTACCGACCACCACCTCCATTTTTGACGTGTACAGAAAGGTTCGGTCACGTGCGCACAATGCACCCTTCCCAACATTAAAACGCCCAGGAAGGCGCCGGATCACTCGCTGGAATGCTTCTTCGAATCCACTCCCACGCGGCCTTGTTGTATGGAAAGTTCTTGCAGGAACGCCCGCTCGCTTACGGCTACGAATTCGCGATAACCACCGGGATCAATGAAGGGGTTCTCGGCGCTCCGACCGATGCGGGCGAATTTAGCCTCCATTCCGTAATACCAGCCGTGCGCGCCGAGAAACACGTCGCAATCGAGAGACTGCAATACGCGGAACGTTCGTTTGAAGTCCTCAGCGATCTGCGGGTATTTTGAGTTGTCAACCAAGCGATAACCAGGATTGGCTCTGGCGCTTCCCACGATGACAACTCGTAATGACTTCCCGTTTTCCAGTTCATTGAGGGACCACGCAGTACATCCCCTCGTATGACCCGGCGTGAGGTGGGCAGTTAGTACAGTATCGCCTAAAGTGACGGTCTCTCCATCCTGAAGTATTCGATCTACGCGACAGGGCGCCCAGTGCCATTGTTGCTCATACTGAAAATCGCCCGCACCGCCGGCAGCGATCACCTCGGCGTCGCCAGCCATGGCGAAAACCTGAGCGCCAGTCAGTTTCTTCACCAGCGCGTGACCCGCAACATGATCTATGTGCGCATGACTCTCCAGCAGGATTTTCGTGTCTTCAAATCGAAAGCCGAGCTTTTCGATACTGGCGCGGATCAGCGGCACCGACTGCTCCAGTCCGCTGTTGACGAGAATGTTTCCTTCGCGGGTGGTAATCAGAAAACAAGCCAGGAAACTGGTCCCGACATAATAGACATTGCCGACCACACGGTGGGGTGGAAAAGGCTCATTCCATTTCGGGGGCACCGTTTGTGCGGCAGCACCGGATGCCATCGCCGCAATCCAGGCAGCCATCCGCTTCATGGTTTGTGGCCGGCTCCGGTGTTCACCACAGCCGTTAACCCGACACTTTCCCTCTCCTGCTGACGAATCCGGCGAAAAACCCAAAACTCCTCCTTCGCCAACCTGGTTGGACGGAACGCTCTATAGAGTACTGCGGGAAAATGACTCATGCGGCTCTGGACGGCATCCACGAAGGCGAAACCGAAGGCGCGCGCCAGTGCTGGATACGGTGGGGGCGGCGACGTCGGCTCATATCCGAACCGGGTCAAATGGCTGCCAGCTATCCATTCGATGAGGGCCACATCAGTACTTGCCAGTTGATGCCGCCAATGCCCCAGCCTTTCCTTTGTGATCGGCGTGCGGGAAAGTTCGGACCGCGGACTGTACGTGACATGTGCTTCCTGCGGGACCAACATTCGTGGAGAATAAGGTTCACCCAAATGTGCACAGATTCTCTCGAGTTCGGCCTCAGGTTTCTGGACCAGTTCTTCATAGTGAACCCGCAAATAGCCGGGTTGGTGACGGCAACGAAGTACGGCGAGATTCCTCGAAACCCATGTGCGCGCATTGGTCAAGATGCTGTTTGGAGCCCAAGGCATGCGTTGCAGTGAGGCGACTACGTCCCGAGGGTCTCGCACAAGATGAATGATCGCTGCCCCCGGATACCACTGGCACAATGTTTCCGCGAAAACCGCGTGGTGCGGGCTTTTTTCTCCCGTGCGCGGCTTGCCTTCCGATTGGGCGTAATAATCTAAAATACAGGTGAAAAAGCGTTGGTATGTGGTAGCCTCTTGCAACAGTCTTTCGCGAAGTGTTGGACCGCTGAACCCCAGCCGGAGGATGCGCTCCGTCGCCAGATATTCGGTTATGAGGCGGCGGCGATTCCGCACATCCGAAAGGTCTCCGAAGGCCTTCCGCCGCGAATACACGTAACGATAAAACTGGGTTTCTCCGCAGATGGCGAGCGAAGGATGCCGGTTCAGCGCATTCCGGAGTAGCGTAGTTCCGCTCCGCGGGGCACCTACGATGAAAACGGGTGGCCGGTTCATTCGGAGCTCACGCGCGTCCCGGAGCGCGACCGTGCCGCCGGAAAGATCCGCTCACGCTCCCACTCTCGATGATGTTTCCAGTATTCTTCCGCTGAAATTCTCGAGGGCTGAGCCAGCCGGTACCAGATGCCGGGGAATTCGGCTATCTGCTTGCGAACTGCGTCAAACATCGCAACACCTACTCCCCGGGTTATCTGGAATGCCGATGGTGCGCGCTCGGCGCGCGGGTACCCGAATCGATCCATCCCGTCTCCCAGCTTCCACTCGATCAGAGAGACCTGTCCTGTGGTCAGTTCTTGTTTCCAAAGCCCGAGGCGCTCCTGGGTGACAGCCAACTGGTGAGGGCGCATCTGAGTATGATTCGCCGGAGGACTCGTGTCCGGCGCGAGCATCGAGGCGGTGAAATCTTCACCCAAAAAACTGCAAATCCGAATGAGCTCCTGCTCGGGGTCGCTTACCAGCTGCTCGTAACGAATCAGCAGATATGTAGTCCGGTGCGAACTACGCGCGGCGGCGAGATTGCATTCCTTCCAGATGCCCGCATTAGCCACGATGCTATTCGCCGCCCATGGCATGCGCTGCAATGACGCCACCACATCTCGTGGATCGCGCACGAGATGAAGGATCGTTGCTCCCGGATACCATTCGCACAAAGTTTCGGCAAACAGCGCGTGATGCGGCGTTTTCTCGCCGTACCGTGGTTTGCCCTGCGACTCGGCATAAAACTCCAGCAAGCACGTAAAGAATTCCCGGTAGCCGACTGCATAGCGCTCCAGCCGCGCCCGCAATTCGGCCATGCGCATGCCTAGCCGCTCGGCGCGTTCGGTTGAGAGATACTCCGCGATCAGGCGCAACCTTCTGGTAGGATTGGCCAGATCGCCAAACGACCGGCGGCGCATGTACACGTAATGATAAAATCGCGTCTCGCCGCAAATGGCGAGGCGCGGGTGACGATTCAGCAAATTACGCAACAGTGTGGTGCCGCTGCGGGGCGCGCCGACGATAAAGATTGGAGCATTACTCATTCGGCATGCTTCAGCGGTGCCTGGATTGTGATCGCGATGCATATGAGCACAGGGCGAGGCCCGACGGCAGAACTGCGCGGGCTCCCGCGCATATCTTTGTCATGCGGGAACTGAGCCGATGAGTTCACCTGCGTTTTCCGTTATTGTCCCGACTTTCAATCGCCCCAGTCAAGTCGCCGCGTGTCTGAAGGCCCTAGCATCCATCGATTACGATAGAAGGGGTTTCGAAGTAATCCTGGTTGATGACGGTGGAACCTGTGCACTCGAACCCGTAGTGTCACAATTTACGGGCCATTTGGCAGTCCGCCTCGAGCGTCAAGCCAATTCCGGCCCTGCCAGCGCGAGGAATCTCGGAGCATCATATGCGGCGAGTGAATTTCTTGCATTCACGGATGATGATTGCGAGCCGGATCCGCAGTGGCTCAGAGCGCTCGAAAGCGGCCTTCGCAATCATCCGCGGCACGCGATCGGCGGTCGGATCATAAACGCTGCAACCGATGATATCTTCGCCCGCGCCGGCCAATCGATTTTGGACAGCCTGTACGAGTACTACAACTGCGCGCCAAACTCACGGTTCTTCGCTTCGAATAACATTGCAATTCCTGCCGCGTTGTTTCACGATGTAGGGGGATTTGATCCTACGTTTACCTTCGCCGCAGGGGAGGATCGTGAGTTCTGCTATCGATGGCTACGACAAGGCTACGGATTAAATTACGTACCCGACGCAGTCGTCAGGCACTACCACCGGATGGGACTTGGTGAGTTCTGGGCCGTACATTTTCGGTATGGCCGCGGAGCTTTTCAATACCGGCAGAAAATATGGAGGCAATCGCAGGGAGCTAGTTTGGAACCGCTCTCGTTTTACCGGGACATTCTGCTACGGCCGTTCCGGCAGATGTCGGAAGGGAGCAAACTGCCCGTGGCAGCACTCGTTGCTGTTTCCCAGGTCGCCGTGCTGGGCGGCTTGTGTTATCAGGCTGCGCTGAACTCCCCGGACGTGACCGCGGCTACTTCTACCAGAAGCGCCAAATGAGCTATAAATGGAGAAACGTGAATAGTATTTCGGTGGTGATCGCATCCTTCCGGTCGAAAGACACGATCGAGCGATGTTTGAATTCACTCACAAACCAGACCGAGGAACCGCTTGAAGTTATCGTCGTAGACAGCGGCGATGACGGCGCCGCCAGCCTTATTCGCCAAAAGTTTCCTCAAGTCCGGCTTTTGACATCTTTGAATCGCAAATATCCAGGCGATGCTCGAAACCTCGGCGTGCCATGCACCACGGGCGAAATTGTTGCCTTTCTGGACGCAGATTGCGTCGCCCCTCGCGACTGGGTTCAACAAATCCGTCTGGCGCATCAGGGCCCAGAGCACTTAATCGGAGGAGCGTTCGACAACGGAAACCCGATAAACGCCGTCAGTTGGGCCGCATATTTCTGTGAGTTAAGCCAATGGATGCCGGCCGGTGAGCCACGATACATGGCGGAGGTTCCGAGCGGTAATCTCTCGTTCAAGCGTTGGGTCTTCGATAGATTCGGTCCCTTTCTCGAAAACACATATTGCTCCGATTCAGTATTCAACTGGCGTGCCCAGGCCGCGGGTTTCCCCCCTAAGTTTGTACCGTCGATCCGGGTATCTCACTATAACCGCACCAACTGGAAAAGCTTTTTGCCGAAGCAAGTCATGCATGGACAGGCATTGGCAACCGTAAGGGTGAAAGAGCGGAAACTCAAGGTTTGGCAAACGGCAGGCCTCATGGTCGGCTGCCCGGCGCTGCCGTTCCTATTGTTTATGCGAATACTGGTTCGCATTGCTCCACATCGGATCTGGTTGCTGCGTTTGCTGGCCGCAGCGCCTGCCGTGTTTCTAGGGCTTGTGGCGTGGTCCTGCGGGGAGTGCGCCGGCTATTGGAAAAGCCTGCGAAAGCTCTTGCCCGCCTCGCGGCCCGGGGAATCAACGGAGGCTATACCATGACCGGATGCACCACCGCCGTCCCGCTGATTTCTGTGGTCATCGAAACCTTCACAGTGAGCCGTGAATATCCGCGGGAGCAGGCAAACTCGCAGATAGCTTCGGCACTCGATCGGCTTGCCGGGCAACGATACGCCAGAGACAAAGTTGAAGTCATCGTTGTAGTATGTCAGCGAAATGATTCTTTGAAGGCGTTTGTCCTTCACCAATATCCGGCCGTTCGGGTAGTCTCGACGAATCGGGAATCCTACTTGTCCATGAAGAACTGCGGATTCGAGGCGGCTCGAGGCGAGGTCGTTGCTCTGTTGGACGCCGATTGCATCCCGGTTGCCAACTGGCTGGAGCGGATTGCTAGCGGCTACAACCGCGGCGCCGATGTTATCGCCGGCAAAACACGTTATCGTCCCGAACATACTTTCGCCGGAACATTCTCAGTTTTCGATTTCGGCCATGTGCAATCGGACAACCAGGGACGCGCGTTCGCTTTTAACGTCAATAATGTCGCTTTCCGGCGCAGGATCGTCGCCCGGCATCGATTTGATGACCGAGTCCGGCGCAATGGAGGATGCTTCCTTTTCTGGCGCACGTTGAAGTTGGCAAATTGCAACATGATTTATGACCCCGAGATGTTTGCCGGTCATGGCAACGATTTTGTGGGTGCTGGATTCATTCACAAGCATGTCGAGCGGGGGTTTGACACCATCAACCTGTTCCGCATAGCCGCTCCCGAGCTGCTTCCGGCAGCGCGGTTTATGCGGTTGGGGCCACTTGTCCCCATTGGGATGCTGATAAGCCGGCTGTGGTTCGACGCAAGGCGCATCGTATTGAACCGCCGCGATCTCAGTATACGATTGTATGCCCTGCCCTACTACTATGCAGTATCCCTCGTGGTCCGCACCCTCGAAGCCTTTGGCGGCATGATCGCTGTATTCAAGCCAAATTATTTCGGGGTGGATTGATTTTGCCGGATTCTGCCACGTGGAGCTGAGGTGTTCCTGATGCCCGCTCCGGACCATGCTCCCAAGGGTCGATACGACTTCGGCATATTCAACGCTGCGGGTGTTCGGCGAGAGGAGCTTGCGGGAACCCCGTACCGTTATTGGCATTCGCATGCAATCGCCCAGATTTTCGCTGAGAGATTATCAGGCACGGTCGATATTCTCGATGCCGGCGGAGGGGATGCCGGAACCTTAAATTTATTACACAACCTGGAGTTGCGGGGAACATACACGTGTCTCGATATCAGGCCTACGGTGACTCAAAAAAGCGACCCCGCATTCGAGATTGCGGTCATTCAGAAACCATTCAAGGATTTCTCTGCTCACCGCCAATATGATGCGATTCTTTTTCAAACGAGTCTAGAATACGTCGCAGACTATTGCGACATCGGTTGGACGGCTGCTTCCCTCAAACCAGGAGGGTTTGCTGTGGTCATCCTGCACTGCCGCAATACAGGCCTTCTCTATCGCATCTATTGGAGGAAAGGCGGACGGCACTGCCTGGATGAGGACGAACTGGCCCCTGCCTTCGCGGCGATCGGGCTGCGAATGACCGATCTGATGATTCTCGGAGGAGCCGCCAGCCGCTGCTGGCAATACTTGGCTCACAGCGGCCTCACGTATTACCCGGCGTGCTGCTTGTCCTGGTTGCTCCGTGGCTCAGGGCCACGGTTGCGCCACGCGGATATCTTGAGCTCGATATCCAGGCGGGCTAATCCTTTGGTCGCGCGCCTGGATTACCTTTTCAGGTTCTGGAGGACCGGACATTGCATTGTCCTGGAACCCTCTTCCGCCTTCCGTAATAACTGTTCCGCCTCTACCAATCAACCTGTCTGAACCTGAAGAAGCTGCCCGCACAACTGGGATGCCGGCTTTTGTTCCTATCATCGCGCTCCAGCCTCAGAATGAACAGCTTGTCGAAAGGAACAGAGCCGGCGGCTTCGCCCGCGTGTGTGATGGTGGAGAACTCCCAGCGGTCTGGACGAAACGAACCCGTTGAGCTTAGCGAGATTTTCTTGCCGAGCTTGCGCCGCCCTGTGAATGGCTTGATGCAGCTCAGCGGCGGATGCGCCGTGGTCCTGCACCGCATACGCCGCGCGGTCCCGTGCCAAGGCGATCAAGGTATAGGTGATCTCTTGATCGCTCACAGCGCCTGCGGCAATATCGTTCTGGACTCTTATACTGCGCGCCTGTTCGGCACGGCGGACAGCCTGGTGAAGCACAGGGACGGGAACAACGTGCTCCGGAGCCGTCTCTGCCACGAGCGGAAGAACCACGAACACAAGCAGGCGTCATCAGCAACAACAGTCGCGCACAGTTGACGTCGCTGACGATCGATCGGCGTGAACTACAGCACGTACGCTTCGTAACAATTACCTGCTGCGCCTGCGAGAGCGATCCACAGACTACCATACCGGTGAGTCGTTTCGATGGCGTTTGAAACTCGCGGCGGAGCTAACCAGTTGATGCTCAGCGAGGGGTTCCGCCGAACTCGATGCCCAGTAGAAACTCAGCCTGGTTTTGGTTCCAGTGCAGTAAGTCGTCGGGCGTCGTGAAGTGCTGGGTGTTCCAACGCGTGTACCGGATTTCTGGCAAAAGATGCACGTAGGCAAGACGAATGTCGAGTCCACCGCCGACTGCTTCACCCCAGATCGAGTTATGCCGTAGTTCAACGGGACTGGTGGCCGACGAAGCGCCAAACAGAGTTTGCTTCAAACCGCTCAGCGTGTCGAAGGTCACCCCTCCGTCTATGAAGGGTTTGATTCCAGGTATAGGAAAGCGGTATTTGGCCAAAAGCGGAAACTCCCAGGCGTTGCTGGTGGTCTTGCCAGTGCCCGTCACGTCATCTTGAAAACTGTAGTTGAAATGCCGATACAGGGCGTCGAACTCCACCCCGAAGCCAAATGGCAGGTCGAGCTCGGCTGTTGGCCCGACGAGATAGCGGTTGGTTGTGGAAATGAACGAGTCGAGTGAAGGGCTTGAACTTGTTACGGTGTTCACGAAATCCGTCAGAGGTACGCCTCCTTTGACGCCGACCATGAATGGCTGCGCCCAGGCGGTAATTCCTGATAGCAGTGACAGCAATGACACTAACAATGATCGTTTCATGCTAATTCTTACGGGTCCACCGAAAACCAGGTTACAGGCAGCCAGGCACGATTGGTGTCTTAATATCCTGTTTCGCACGGCACTGAGCGGGCAATCATTTATCCTGTCCAGCTACGGCCTTTTCATCCTTTTCATCGTGGCGCTTCAAGGCGACTTCACGAGCATCCTCGGCAGCCTCTGTGGCAGCACGTGCGGCTGTCACTACTGATCGTGTGCCTTTTTTCTGACTCTCAGAATCTTGTGCCTGCTTCAGCAATTGAACGGCCTTATTGTAAGTTTCAGGAGCATACCGGCTGGCGCCAGCTGATTCCGCAAGTTGAACTGCATTTTGCGCCTGGTAGAGTTGAAGCAGAGCTTCATACTGATCCATAGATACTTTCGGAGCATTCGACAGAACAGAAGCGTCCTGTGAAGAGGGTACCTGGTAGGTGTAGTTATTTCGTGGCAGAAGTTCATTTTGTGCGTGCACCTGTTGCACGGTGACACCACTGTCCGGCCGGATTTGGTTTTGTAAGACAACTACATCACTCGGTTGGCTCACAGTGAAGTACGGCTCCGCAGTGACTATAAGTCCGAACACGGGCAGATCCGTCGTCACGCGGACAGTAGCTCTGTCGGATGCGCTTGGTACTACTTCTCCGAGATTGATGGCGCGACCTTCTGGTGTCACGGCCCATAACACGTATGTGAGGTACTCGCGGCCAAAACGTTGCGATGCCGTGAGGTGGTCGAACTTCGTTTCAATCTCAATGCGGCCCTTCTTACTTTCAACGGTGGCTTCGCCATGTGCATTTGGCAGCAGCACCGTACCCCTGAAATCGATTTTGGTTGGCCCGCGCCGGTTTTGATAGTTGACGGCCTCCAGCCCGCGGGAGATGACCGTAACATTGTAGATTGGCGCTGGCATCTCTTCTTGCGCTTGCGGTGCAGCCAAAGCATTGATCTGTACGAGAACGCACATCACGAGGCCGGCAAATGTTGAGCGTAATAGCATAGTCATCGCAGCTCCTGTCCAGTCCCGACACGGCAACTTAGGTGCCACACGATGCGAGCGCGAGGTCATCATAGATGAATTCACATCATCGAGTGTACAGACGATAACATCTGTAGACGCTTGGTCACGCATACCTTTTCCTACCCGCACCGTGGTGCGCAGCCAACGTGAGCCGTTACAACAGCATGAGCGATGCTAAAGTTCTTATTCCCTACAGACGTTTCGCCGCAATGTTTTAACCTATCACCAGCCAGGTTCGTGGTCTGGTCAGAACCCAAGGCGATGAGCAGACGTTGTCCGAGGTCTGGTCAAGGGCGACCGCCTACGCCCGCGCCGGCAGCATCCGAGCAGAGCCGCGCCAATCATAAGGATAACGGTAGGCTCAGAAATCCGCGGAATCGATGTAATGACGCTGCTGGCCACGGTGTTGAGGGGAGCGGACTCGTCCAGGAATCGCCCGGTTTGAGCCGCTTTGCCTATACTCGTCAATATCCCTTTATGAGTTCAAGATTTAAGAACCTTTTGATCATCATATTTCCCCAAATAGACCTTTCTCTGATGTTCAGAAAGCATTAGCTGTCTGAAACCGGTGCTCAGAATAATTGGCAGGACCTCTACGCCGGAGGCCTTCTTCGGTAGGCAGTCAAGCTAACTGCGCTCAAGACCGTAGTTCGTGGTAACAGTTCGGGCGCTGGCGCGACTTCCTGGATTCCGCCGGGGAGTTTTCAGTGCGAGCGAGGTGGGCGGTTCGGCTGAGCGAGAACCGAAGAATACAGTAAATCGTGCAAAACCGTACTATACCCGCACCGCATCGTTCCAACAATGGGGAACGCACCTTAAGACGATGGGAATTTCACCTTACCCGTGCCGCCGCTTGAGTGAGCGTGCACGTACCCTCGCTTGGTATTTCTGGTACTGTTTCTTCCATTTCAGATACCGGATTCTGTAATTTCGACGACCTGAGAACATGCACCGCCTTTACAATTGGAGAAAACATCATTCCCGCGCCGCGAAACCAACGTGCCATAGAAATACCAGGTGGGATAAAATGACGCGGTATCGTCTCAAGATACGGATACGAGCCATATTAGATAAGCCCGGAGGTCAACACGTGCCGGTAACTCTCCCGGCCGGCGCACTCCTCATCCAATCCACACAGCCTTCGACCACCTTGCTTGGAATGACCGGGGTGTACTGGGAAGGGCGGCACTATTCCGTGTATCCCAGAGACCTGCTCCGGGCTGCCGCACGTGTAGACGGTGTTTGACGCACGCTTGCTCTCATCACTCGTCCCACCGCATATTGCGCGGTTCCCAGAGTGTACATTTCATCACTCAGCGGAATGGCAGCAGGATTGCACTCATACGCTGACGCGAGCTTCGCTCTAAACTGCCATGGATCCCAGCCCATTCCACTTTTACACCGAGCGTCGCCTGGTTGAGTTGACCGCCATCAAGGCGCATAACCTGCAAGAACTCCTGGCCGATCTCAAGGAAGCACCCGGCTCGTCGATCTTTTATCACACACACCACCGGTTCCTTGCGCATCACTTTCAGAAGCCTTTCGTCTATAACGATTTTGCCGTTTGGGCGTCGGCGGCAGTGCAAACTGAGGAGCTGGCTGAGAAACTCGGCATCCTCGATTTGCGCCGGTTCACTTCCATCCGCCAGCTTCGCGAGACCATCGTTGCCATCGTTGAGGAGTACCTGCGTCAAACCGATGGGCACCTTCGCTCGGCGCTGCCCGGCCACGAGTTCCATTTCTGTAAGTCCAAGAGCTTTATCATGCCGACGGGAATTGTCGCCGAAACCCCCGCTGCTCTCGCTACCACGGTGCCCGCCATTACCAACGTGTCGCTTTATTTTCACTTTGTCGAAGCCCGCTTGAGAATGGAGCGCGCCACAAACGACTTCTCGCAGTGGCTCAGAGCCTGGGGCGCCCAATCATTGGCTCAAGAGATCGACTCCATTGACCCCTACGCCCTTACCCTTGACGAGCTCAAACAAGCCATCGTCGCACTCGTCCATAAGCACGGAGTTGCATGAAATGACGGCACCATTGCTACAGCAGTATGAGGAAGTGGTGGGATCCGAAGTCATGCAGGAGCTGTCCGTGATTGCCAGGCACGTGGGAAAACGGCGCATGCAAAACATCAATTCCACACCCGTAGGCGGGGGTGTCGCTGAGTTGTTGGGTCGAATGGTTCCCTTGCTTCGCGAACTCGGAGTGGACGCCACCTGGGATGTCATCAAGGGAAACCAAACATTTTTTGCCACCACCAAAGCTTTCCACAATGCTCTCCACGGGAAGCCCATCGATCTCACCGGCCATATGTTGGAGTCTTATCGGGAAACTACCGAGATGAATCTCCGTGAGATCAATTTCACCGGCGATGTCATCTGGATCCATGACCCCCAGCCCGCTGGGCTGATCGCCGCGAAAACGCGCATCGGTCGCCGGTGGGTCTGGCGATGCCACATTGACGTGTCCTCCCCGGATCAGCGGGTCTGGAAGTTTCTGAAACCCTTCGTGGACCAGTATGACTCGGCGATTTTTTCGATGCCGGATTTCGCGCAGCAGCTTTCCATTCCCCAGTTCATGGTGGCCCCGTCTATCGACCCTTTGAGTGATAAGAATCGCGAGCTGGATGAAAGCACAATCGATCAGGTAGCATCCAAGTACCATTTGGATCGCGAACGGCCGATTCTCACTCAAATCTCCCGTTTTGACCGGCTCAAAGACCCCATCGGTGTCATCGCTGCATATCGTTTGGTCAAGGCACGCCGGGATTGCCAGCTCGTCTTAGCCGGCGGCGGAGCCTCTGACGATCCCGAAGGCTTTGAGGTACTGCAAGAAGTCCGGAACGCCGCCGAAAACGATCGCGACATTCATGTTCTGCTCCTGCCCGACGGCAGTGATCTCGAGATCAACGCCCTGGTACGCGCCTCTACCGTCGTCTTTCAAAAATCCATTCGGGAAGGATTCGGTCTCACCGTTACTGAGGCGCTCTGGAAGAAAAAGCCCGTGATCGGGGGCGATGTCGGGGGCATCCGGCTCCAGATACTCAACGGAATCACCGGCTATCTGGTCCACTCACCCGAGGGCGCTGCGCTGCGCACCCTGCAGTTGCTGGCTGATCGCGAACTGCGCCGCCGCATGGGTGAGAACGGGTTTCAGCACGTCAAACAGAATTTCCTCTTAACTCGCGACGTCAAAGACCACATGCTGGTTATGTTGGCCCTGGAGCATCCCGACGAGGATGTGGTCCATGCGGACTGAGAGCGCCGGCCTGTCGCGACACACCAGAATTCAGCCGTCACGCGTTCCCGCATCCACTTACCGTTTGCAGCTCAACCATTTATTCACCTTTCGGGACGCTACGGAGATCGTTGACTATTTGAATGCTTTGGGAATCACTGATTGCTATGCTTCTCCGTTCTTGATGGCCCGGCATGGAAGCCTGCACGGCTACGATGTCGTCGATCATAGAAAGTTCAATCCGGAAATCGGAACCGGGGAAGAGTTCCACGAATTCAGCCGCCGTTTGCAGAGTCACGAAATGGGTCTGATCGCTGATGTGGTTCCAAACCATATGTGCATCTCGGACTCTCGCAACAGTTGGTGGTGGGACGTGCTGGAAACAGGTCCCCATTCGCCCTTCTCCCGCTGGTTCGATATCGACTGGGCACCGCCGAAACCTGACCTGGTCAATAAGGTGCTGCTGCCCATCCTCGGCGACCAGTTTGGCCGCGTTTTGGAAAACCAGCAGCTCACGGTTCTTTATGATGAGGGTGCGTTTTGTCTGACATATTATGACATGCGGCTGCCATTGACTCCGCGTTCCTGGCCGCTCATTCTCTTGCCGGCATTGGCCGCACTCAAACAGCGGCTCGCTCCTGAACATCCCTCTGTGCTGGAAATGGAAAGCGTCCTGACGGCCATCTCGCACCTGCCCTTTAGCGCCCAGACCGGTGAAGCAACCGTCCAGGAGCTCTACCGGGAAAAGCAGGTCATTAAGAATCGGCTGTCCAAGTTAATCAACGGAGACAGTGTCGCCCGCCAATTGGTTGACGAGTCGGTGAGCACGGCGAACGGAAGCAAGGGCAACCTGCGAAGCTTCGACCTGCTCGAAAAGTTACTGTCATCTCAGTTTTACCGCTTGAGTCACTGGCGTGTGGCCGCCGACGAGATCAACTACCGTCGCTTTTTTGATGTCAACGATCTCGCTGCGATTCGTGTGGAGGATCCGGATGTATT
>JASHOO010000047.1 GCA_030041035.1 Bryobacteraceae bacterium
TCGGCATGATGCAGAAGTCGATCGAGCAGCGTCGCAATACAGGTAGCATTGGGGAAGACCTCATTCCACTCTTTAAACGGTCGATTGGTTGTAACAATGACACTCTTGTGTTCGTAACGCCGGTTGATGACTTCATAGAGTAAGTCGGCGGCCTTGTCGTCGAAGGAGAGGTACCCAACCTCATCGCAAAATGTTCAGCTGAACATTTATCGATTAATGTGAAGTTGTCAAAAATGTGGAGTTGACGCGTGACAACCGCGTCGAATCACGGGTTCCCCAGTTTCCAACTCCACATTTATGGCGGTAGCATCGGAACGGCCGCTGTCCGGCGGCTAATCCCGTTTTCATTGAGGTGCCGATGCTACGTTCCGTTTTTCCGAGAGCTCATCAGAAGTATTCCTCACTGCCGCTATTGGGGCCGATCACTGATGGTTTTGACGACTGGCTCGCCGCCAGCGGCTTCACTCTGGGCTCACGCAGGCTAGCGATAAATCTACTGCCGATTGCGGACAAGAAGCTACGCCGCTGCGGCGTAGACAAGATCGCGAAGCTCAACCATGCGGTTCTCGAGGATTGTTGTAAGACCCTGAAGAAGAGATATCCCTTCCGTGCAGGAACCATCCATACGCTGGAGCGATATCTGGTCGCCAATGGCTTGATCATAGATGGCGGCCCAGCAACAGCAACTCAGCCATCGAGTTTGAGCGGCGAGTATGTGGGTCACCTCCGCGAAGTTCGTGGATTCGCGGCCTCCACCGTTTCCAGCCACCGCCGCACCGCGCAGTGTTTCCTACAGCACCTGGCAGCTGGGGGCACTGCGTTGAGGCGCATCCTGCCCTGCCATGTCGAATCGTACGTCGCCCAGGCCGGCAAACGGCTGAGCCGGGCCAGTCTACAACACGACATCGCCGCTCTGCGTGGCTTTCTCCGCTTTCTCGCAACAGATGGTAGGGCTCCCACCGGGCTGGATCGGCAGATTGACACGCCGCGACTCTATCGCCTGGAGCGACTCCCGCGCGCCCTACCGTGGGAAACAGTTCGCACACTTCTGCAATCCGTGGACAAGGCATCGCCCTTGGGCCTTCGTGACTACGCGATGTTCCTGTTGATCGCTACCTACGGATTGCGCGCCAGCGAGGTGGTGGCCATCACTCTCGACGACATCCATTGGAGACAAGGCATCCTGCGAATCCACCAGCGCAAGACCTCCTCGCCTTTGGAACTGCCGCTCACCAATGAGGTCCTGTCCGCGCTGGTGAAGCATCTGAAACGAACGCCACCACCGGCACCATATCGGAGAGTCTTCCTGCGAATGCGCGCTCCCATGGGCGTGCTGAAACCGACTGCTGTCACAGAGGCCTTTCAGGCGCTGGTTCGCAAAAGCGGGTTCAGCATTTCCTACCAAGGCCCACATTGCATGCGCCACGCGTACGCCCTGCGTCTCCTCAAAAATGGAACTCCTCTTAAGACGATCGGTGACATCCTCGGGCATCGTACCGCAGAGGCCACGTGCATGTACCTGCGATTGGCCACGGGGGATCTACGTGAGGTGGCTCTCGCAGTTCCAAGTGCGCGCACCGGAAAGGAGGGGCAGTGATGAAAGGAACCTCGTCGTTTACCCCGGTGTTTTCGTCTCACTTGGCGCCCTCTTTCGCTCGGTATGTGGATCTGAAGCGGGCTTTGGGGCGGCGTTTCGATCTTCCAGCCCGCACGCTGCAATCCCTGGATCGGTTCCTCTGCGACCATAGCGCAAAGTACTCGGACCTGAATGCCACCGTGTTTCAGGCGTGGTGTCACACTCACGAGCACGTGACTTCGGGGGTTCGACGAGTTCGCATGCTGGAGGTTCGGAGCTTCTGCTTGTATCGCCGCCGGACCGAACCGAATTGCTTCGTTCCAGACCCCAGTTTCTTTCCGCCCTACCACCAACGGCTCAAGCCATACATATTCTCCGTGGCCGAAGTGGAGAAACTGCTCAGTGCGGCTGCGCACTTGAAACGGAATCCGGCGTCGCCGCTTCGCCCGGAGCTGACTCGGCTTGCGATAGTCCTCCTGTTTACCACAGGAATGCGGCGCGGCGAACTGCTGAAACTGACGCTCGGTGACTATGACCGCCCGGAAGCGACTCTGCACATTCGGGAAACAAAGTTCTATAAGTCCCGTTTGCTTCCGATCAACGGCGAGATCGCGGATGAGATCGAGCGTTATCTACGCGCCCGAGCCCGGCGGCGGCTCCCTGTGTCCCCGGACACACCACTCATGTGGAATGCGACCAGGGGAGGCCGGGCCTACACCGGTACTGGGCTGCGACACTGTGTTCAGCCCCTCCTCGAACATTGCGGCATCACCACAGCCACAGGGGAGTTGCCGAGAATTCAGGACCTACGTCACAGCTTCGCTGTCAATGCACTGCTGCGCTGGTACCGAGCCGGCGCCGATGTTGAGGCTAAGCTGCCCTTGCTGGCGACCTACCTGGGTCACGGTTCGGTCGTGTCGACCCATCATTACCTGCATTTCATCGAACCACTCCGCACCGCGGCCAGTGAACGGTTCGCAAAGCATTACGGCGAACTGGTCGCTCCACTGCCACGCCTGGCAAGGAGGCGCGGATGAAAACCGGGCTTCCGAATCTACTCGGCGCCGTAATCCGCGACTATTTCACCGACCACCTTCCCCGCCTTCGGGGGACCAGTCCGCATACCATCCACAGTTACCGCGACAGCATGGTTCTCCTGCTGCGGTTTCTCTCCCGCCAACGGAACAGGCCGATTACGGGGCTCGACCTGACGGATCTCGATCCTCACGGAATCCTCGCGTTTCTGTCCCATCTTGAACAGGAGCGTAAGAATGCCGTCTCGACACGAAATGTCCGCCTATCCGCGATCCACGCTTTCTTTCATTTTGTGGCGTCACGTAATCCGGAGCATCTCGAGTTGGCCCAGCGCGTCCTCGGCATTCCTTTTAAACGCGCGCGACAACGCGCCATCGATTACCTGGAATACGAGGAGCTTGACGCCATTCTCAAAACGATCAACCGGACCACGCCGCAAGGCAGCCGTGATTATGCTCTGCTGGCGACCATGTTCAACACGGGCGCCCGTGTCCAGGAGATCGCCAATCTGCGCGCCTGTGATCTCCAACTGACCAAGCCCTTTCAAGTGAGGCTATTTGGCAAAGGGAGAAAAGAGCGCTACTGCCCGCTTTGGCCGCAGACCGCCGCGGTCTTGAAAGCGTTCAGTGATCAACGTGCTCTGGACCTGCGGTCTGAATCTCGGGTGTTTCTAAACCACCGCGGCCGGCCGCTCACCCGTTTTGGAATCCGCTATATCCTCGCCAAGTGCCTTGGCCTGGCTTGCGCGAATACCCCGAATCTCCGCAAGAAACGGCTACACCCCCACAGCGTTCGTCACAGTACAGCCGTGGCCCTACTGAAATCGGGCGTCGACCTATCGACCATCAGTCATCTGCTCGGGCATGCCAGTCCGACCACGACGAACCGATATGCGAAAGTCGACCTCGAAATGAAGCGCCAGGCCATCGCCAAAGTCAAGCCGGTCCCACGCCACTCCCGCACGCCCTGGGGCAAGGACCGCACGATCCTTGACTGGCTGGAGTCCCTGTAAGCCCGAAGAAATGTGGAGTTGGAAACTGGGGAACCCGTGATTCGACGCGGTTGTCACGCGTCAACTCCACATTTTTGACAACTTCACATTAATCGAG
>JASHOO010000420.1 GCA_030041035.1 Bryobacteraceae bacterium
CAGAGATAAATCGAGTTCCAAAATGCCCAGTTCGAGCGATCACGGCAAGGGAGCCGATCCGCCATCCCGATATAATAGGAGCAGTCTTATGGTGGACCGAACCAAGAATCCGCAACCAGCCGCCCGCCCGGCCAAGAAACAAGCCGCCGAGCCGGCGGAGAACCTGACCGCCATCCTTTCGCAAAAGGTGGTGGGCCAACCAGCGGCGACGCGCGTCATTGTTCCCTACATCCAGATGTTCCAGGCGGGGCTTGCGCCCGAGGGCAGGCCGGTCGGGGTGTTCCTGCTGCTGGGACCGACGGGCACGGGCAAGACCAAGACGGTGGAAGCTCTGGCCGAGATCCTGCACGGGAGCGAGAAGAACGTGCTGAAGGTGGACTGCGGGGAGTTCCAGATGGAGCACGAGGTGGCGAAACTGATTGGGGCGCCGCCGGGATATCTGGGGCACCGCGAGACGCAGCCCATGCTCACGCAGCAAAAGCTGAACGCGGTGACGACCGACCGCTGTGGTCTTTCGCTGGTATTATTCGACGAAATCGAGAAGGCTGCGCCTTCGCTCACGCGCCTGCTGCTGGGGGTTCTGGACAAGGGAGTTCTACGTTTAGGCGATAATTCCACCGTCAATTTCGAAAAAAGCCTGGTATTTTTGACCAGTAATCTGGGCGCACGGGAAATGATGAAGGAAATTAATCCCGATTTCGGCTTTGGAGCCGGCGCCGGGATGGAGCGGCCGGACCTGACCAGCAAGCTGCAGAACATTGCGCTGGTGGCAGTGCGCAAGAAATTCTCACCCGAGTTCGTGAACCGCATCGACTGCGTGATCACCTACCAGCCGCTGACGCCGGAATCCCTCTCGGCGATTCTGGATCACCAGATTTCCGATCTGCAAAATCACGTCAATACGAGATTGGGGCCGCGGTGCTTCACGATCGAAGTGCCGTTTGAGACGCGGCAATGGCTGCTGCGCAAGGGGACCAGCCCGGAGTACGGCGCGCGGGAGCTGAACCGGACCATTCACCGCAATCTGACGCAGCCGCTGGCCACCATGGTGGCAACCGGGCAAGTCGATCCGGGATCGCGCGTGCGCGTGGAGGCGGCCGAGGATGGCGAATCGCTGGTGCTGCGCACGACCGGTCCGGATGAAGCCGAGATTCCGGCGCATCCGACGGTGCTGCTGGTGGACGACAATCGCGATCTGCTGCACTTTCTGGAGCGACTGATGGCGGAGGCGGGCTGGAAGCTGCTGACCGCGGAATCCGCCAACAGCGCGCGCAAGCTGCTGAGCTCCGAGAAGCCCAACGCGGCGCTGCTGGATTACATGCTGCCGGACGGGAACGGCGTGGAACTCGGGGTGCAGTTGCGGCAGAATGCGCCGCGCATGCAGGTGATCGTCATGACGGGATCGGTGCTGCCGCCTGAAGAAGAAGCGCTTTGCGAGGAGCACGATTTTCCCGTGCTGCGCAAGCCGTTTCTGGCTTCCGACGTGATGAACCAGATCCGGAGCCGGCTGACGCCAGCGGCGGGCGCGGGCCACTAGTCGCGGGAGCAGACGGCGATCATGGACTTGCCGTCGGCGCTGCGGACTTCTTCTAAAATCTTCAAACCGGCGTGCTTCGCCAGCAGCCAGCGGAATGCTTCAGGAGTGCAGGCGTAGCGGAAGTTCAGGAGCACGCGTTCGCCTCGTGGCAAAGTGTGCTTGCCGGGCAGGGCGAGGGTCAGATCACGGTCGGCGCGGAAGAACCGTGTGATCAGGTGCAAGCCGGCGTGCCGTTCATCGCGCTTGTGCTCGAAGCGGAGTTCGCCGTCCTCCTCGGCGACGCCGGCGGTGGCTAGCGGGGCCATGGCAAAGCGGCGGACGGCGGCATCGTCGCCGCGAGCCAGCACGGTTTCGTAGGAATTCTCCGCATCGATAATGAGGCGGTCTCCGCGGTGCATGCACTCGGCCAGATGGCGCACCTGGTCGAGCGGATCGAAGCCGCCCAGCGTATTGCCGGCCATGACGAAGATCTTGGGGGACTCGGCGGCGTCGGACGCCAATACCAGGTGCATGGGGCTGGAGATATCGGCCTTGATCCCCATGGTTTCGATTTCGGCGTCCTCGGCGGCGGAACAGGCGAGCTCGAGCAAAGTCTGGCTGGCATCGACGGGAAAGTATTTGACGGTGCGGCCGGCGCCCTCGAGCGATTTGATGATGACCCTGTCCTTGGCGCCATCGCCGGAGCCGAGACTGACGACGGAGACGGTGGCGTCGTCGCCTGCCGCCAGTTTGAGGGCACCGTTATCGAGGCCTTCCCAGCACTGGCGCAGCCCGCTGGTGACGGAGTTTTGCGCCAGTTCCAGCCAGGCGCGCACCGAGCGTGGAAACCAATAGAAGAACTTTTCGGGCAAATCGCGGGCTTCGATGGATTCCACGAATTCCTGCGCGATTTCCGCCTCGGTGAGGAAAACTTCAATATTCATAATCGGGGGCTATCATTAGTGTAATGCGGGGCACACAGGGTGAGGGGTCGGGGCAGGGTCCGTGAGGGCGCTTTGCGTTTCGGTTACAACCCTGCACGGAAAAAATACAGTGCGACACGCCACATTGGAATCCAAATGGCTACACTAGTGGAGATCTGATCAGGCTCGAAGGAGTAGAACATGCGATTTGAAGTTGCGCTGATGATGATAACGCTGGCTGCTGGCTCGATGGGGCTGGCCAAGGAGAGGAACAAGACCGCGGAGCGGCTGGATGACGCAGCCGACGTAATCAAGGAAGTCATGGATACGCCTGACAAAGGCATCCCGCAAGACCTGCTGAACAAAGCCCAGTGCATTGCAATTGTGCCCGGCCTGAAGAAGGGTGCGTTTATCGTGGGCGGCAAATATGGAAAAGGCTTTGTGGACTGCCGCAAACACGACGGCGAAGGCTGGACGGCACCGGCCGCGATTCGCGTGGAGGGCGGCAGTTTCGGATTCCAAATCGGCGGCGCGGAAACAGACGTCATATTGCTGGTCATGAATGAGGGCGGCATGAAGAAGTTGCTGGAGAGCAAATTCACTCTGGGGGCGGAGGGCGAAGTGGCGGCCGGGCCGGTGGGACGCAATGCCGAGGCGCAGACCGACGCATTCATGAACGCAGAGATTCTTTCGTGGTCGCGGACGCGCGGTGTGTTCGCGGGTGTCTCGCTGCAAGGCGCAACGCTGCGTCAGGATCTGGACGACAACCAGGAACTCTACGGAAAGCCGTACGAGAACAAGGAAATCCTGAGGGATAACGTGCCCATGCCGGAGGCCGCAGGCAAGTTGAATGGCCTGCTGGACAAGTACTCGCCGAAGAGAGTTTCGTAAGTTGCGCTGTACCGGGCGGGCGGACCTTGGTCCACTCGCCCACTCCATCTGTTTCTCGTGCGCGTGACCTTTACAATGAAACTGTGACCCCGCAGGAACTGGACCGACAGCTCACCTATATCAAGAAGGGTCTGGCGGAACTGATCAGTGAAGAAGACTTGCGCGACCGGCTCATGGAAGCCGCAAAAGCGGGCCGCCCCCTGCGCGTGAAGGCGGGATTTGATCCCACGGCGCCCGACTTGCATTTGGGCCACGCGGTCCTGCTGCGCAAGATGAAGCACTTTCAGGATCTCGGGCACACGGTAGTTTTTCTGATCGGAGACGGGACGGCACGCATCGGCGATCCGACAGGGCGGAACCTGACGCGCCCGCCGATGACGCGGGAGCAGATCGAGGCCAACACCAAGACGTATCTGGAGCAGGTTTACAAAATCCTGCGGCGGGACAATACGGAGATTCGGTACAACAGCGAGTGGCTGGATGCGCTGCGCTTCGACGACATGGTGCGGCTGGCCTCGCGGTACACGGTGGCGCGCATTTTGGAACGCGACGAATTCAACAAACGGTACAAGACGGGTACGCCGATCTCCGTGCACGAGCTGCTTTATCCGCTGGTGCAGGCGTACGACTCGGTGATGCTCCGGTGCGATGTGGAGATGGGCGGCACGGACCAGAAATTCAACCTGCTGGTGGGGCGCGAGATTCAGAAGGATTACGGGCAGCCGCCGCAGATCGTGGCGACGACGCCGCTGCTGCGCGGCCTCGACGGCGTGAACAAGATGTCGAAGTCGCTCGGCAACTACATCGG
>JASHOO010000421.1 GCA_030041035.1 Bryobacteraceae bacterium
GCCACCATATCGCAATGTTCGAGCGCCGTCGCCATGCGCTCGCGCCTGGCTGGATTGTTGCGCAGCCAGTGCAGCAGTTTTGCGAAACCCCACTCCGAGGAGTAGACGCCGCCGCACCAGCGAATGGCTTCCAGCTTCTTCTCATTGGCCGCGCTCGTGATCTCGGCCGCCTCCCGCCACGCCCGGTGGTCGCACCAGAGGTAGTAATCATCGAGGGGCTGGAGGTTCGCATCCACCGGCACCACACTCGATCCGGTCGTATCGAGCGCCATCGCGGCAATCTGGCGGCCGTCAGTTCCGGCGGCGCTCAGCGCCCGCTGCATCGCTAGCACGAGCGCTTCCATGTGATCCGCGTGTTTTTGCGTGGCGTGATCCGGATCTTCCTTCGTGCGCAGCAGCGGATAATCGGCCACGCCAGCGCCCAGCCGGCCCTTCCGATGGTCGAAGATGGAAACGCGCACGCTGAGCGTGCCGAAATCCACTCCTGCCACAAGGCTCACGTCAGCAGCCCGATTCCCTGTGCCAGTACACGCCCCAGCCGAGATATCGCGTGGCGGCCTCATCGACCGCGGCGCTCACGGACGCGAGATTCGCCGCTACGTGATGCTCGAAGCCCTGCTCGCAAATGTAGCGCAGCAGGCTTTGCAAGCGTGGAATCTCGACGACGCCGGCACCGCCGAAGGTTTCGAGCGAATCGTTGGTAAATGCACCTTCGCCCACGTAGCCGCGAATCGTGCCTTCGCGATCGTTGGTCGAAAACCGGGCGAAGCTCATCGGCCCGGCCTTCACCCGTCCCACGCAGGTTCCGAAGGTGTTTTCCTTACCCACGGTGCCGGCGATGATTTCCTGAAAATCCATCTTCACGTCGGCGAAGAAATGTTTCGGCAGGTTGCTGCAATGGAAGCACACGGCTTTGTCGGGGTCGTCGCCGTAGTTGTTGTTCCAGTCAAGCAGCGCACTGGGTGTTCCCGACGCCAGCTGCAGCGCGTGCATGCCAATGACGCCGCAAATATCGACCTCGCAGGCGCTCGACATCAAATTGTTGCTCATCATGCTCATCACGGTGCAGGGAACGACGCCGAAATATTCCTCCATCGAGGTCCAGCACTGCACCGCGCTGATGGCGACGTCGGTCTGCCGCATCCAGCCGTCGACGACCGCGCCGAGTTTTGCCATCTTGAGCAGCGCCGAATCCGGAACGCCGCCGGTCGGAACGTAGCGCCGGATCTCCGCCAGTTTCTGTTGCGCGGCGTCGTCGGCGTCCTTCATGCGTTCGATGCGCCCGAGGATTTCGGAAAGGTCGATGGGCTCAATTGAAATCCCGTTCGCCTCGAGAATCTTCTCGCTGTAACGCACGGTGTTGAACGCTGCGGGCCGCGCGCCGATGGCGCCGATCCGCAACCGCCGCAGCCCGCGCACCACCCGGCAAACCGCCGCGAACCAGTCGAGGTCGCGCCGGAAGAGTTCGGAATCCGGTGTTTCGGTGTGGCGCGTGGTTAGCGAGTACGGGATGCCGTACTGCGTCAGGTTGTTGCACGCTGACATCTTGCCGCAAAAGCTGTCGCGCCGGTCGCGAATGGTCATGCGCGAGGGTGTGTCCGGAGTCGCCTGCACCAGCACGGGTACGTTCAGGCCGGCCATTCTCAGCGTGTCAGCGATGGCGCGCTCGTCGCCGAAGTTGGGAAGTGTCACCACTACGCCATCTATGGCGTCCCGATGCTCACGAAACCGCGCTGCGCACTGGCGCGCTTCTTCGCGCGTTTCCACGGCTCCATACCTGGACTCCGCCGGGTCGAGCGCCACCACTCCGTGTCCCGCGCCTTCGATTGCCGCGATCATCTCCTTACGCCCGCTCTCCGCCAGATGGCCGGGAAAGAAGCCGCGATTGCCGACGATCAGCCCGAACGTCATCTTCCTGGTTGCCGGATACGCCATTGCCACTACCTCAATGCTCCCGCGGCAAATCCACCGCCGGATTCCGCGCGAAGAAGTCAAACGGCCGCAGCTCGAATTCGTGCCAGGCTGTCGGCATGATCGGCCAGTCCTCCGGCCGCGGCACGTGGTGAAAACCCAGCGTATACCAGACCACGATGTCCGTGTTCTCGATGGGCCGGTTGGCCTGGGTCCACGCCGGCAGCCCGTCGCCGCCGCGGCTTTGCGTGGGGTAATCGCCCGCCGGATAGCGCTCGTCTTCCCGGTACGGCGTCACCCACAGGTTGTGCCGGATGAATCCCGCGCGCTTCTGCGGCCAGTCGTCATCCGCCATCAGCGAGACGGCGTTGTGGCTGGGCGCAATCTCATACCCTACCGGGTATCCCAGCGGACCTTTCACGTTAGGGTTGATCACACGCCACAGCGCCGGATGCTCCATCATCATGGTGAGCTGCGCGTCGCTCTCGGTTTTGGCCACCTTCTGCTCCGCCACCCAAATGCTCTTACGCGGATTGCCGGCCGGCAATCGCTCCGTCCGCAGCTCCTCGTTGACGAAGCTGTTCCGCGTGCCATCCACATCCAGATCCAGCCGGAAACAAAAGAAGTGATCGTGATTGACGCCCACCGTGTTGTCGGCCAAGAAGTGCCCGTAGCGGCCGTCGGCGCCATCGTGATCTTCCGCCGCGGTCCGGCTGCGCACAGCCTTTACTTCTACTGAGCCGGTGGCGCCCACGCCGATCTTGATCGTCCCGTTCTGCTCGAAAGTCCAATCCACGGCGTAATCGTAATTGCCGAAGGCGGTAATCATCCGCAGCACCAGGTCACGCTGCCGGCGGCTGTCGGTCAGCAGCCCGGCCTGGCTGTGCCGCCAGGCAAAATCGCCCGCCTCGCGCTCGAACAGACATGCGGTGCGCGGCCGCCGCCACGGAGTGCCGTGCGAGGTGGGAATCACGGAGTCAAAGTACACCGCGTTATCCGGGCAGTCGGCGCCGGGCGCGAGCGTGCTGGCCACACCACCCCACGTGTTGCCCTCGCCCTCGTCGATGTAGGTCGTGTGATACCAGCCCTCCGCCGGGTCCTGATAGGGAACGAAAATTTCTGCGAGCGACCCCTCGTAAAGAACGGAGCGCTCCTTGCCACCGTCGAGGTAGCTCACATTGGTCACCACCACGCCCATTTTCGGATCGATGCGGAAGTGAAAGTGCCAGTTCTGCCAGCTCACCTCGTTGCCGTCGGTGCGAAAACCGTGAACCGGCTGCTCCACCAGAATCGGCCCCGGAACCTGGCGTGACGGAATCGTGTTGACATCGTAGTCGGTGCTCCCTGACGGAACCGGCACCGGCCCCGTATCTATCAGGCGGACGAGCTTCTGCTCGTTGGAGTCCCAAACCGCAATCAAGCCTTCGATGGGATGCCCTCCCGCGTCGGCAAAGCCGCGGCCCTGCGAGCAATGCACGCTCTGCAATCGCCTGCCCTTTTCCTCGGGCGTGTCGAAATAGCCGGGTGAATCGCCATCGCACTCCACCGTGTCGAAGTCGGTGATGCCGCGCTTGCGCATTGCGGCTTGCCATTGCGGGTCGGCCTTCACCCGCTCCACGGCCTCCTCCACTTCGTCCGCGATCAGCACCGGTTCCACGCCCTTCACTTCTTTCCACGAGACCAGCTTTCGCGCGGCAATATCCACGGTGGCCTCAAACGTCTGCCGTCTCTGCTTGACAATGGCCAGCGCCTCGCGCCGGAATGGAGTGCCCGGCTTCCAGCTCAGCACTTCGGCTTTGGGCGGCTCGTGCAGATTAATGCCGGCGAAGCGGCTCTCCGCGTCGAGTTTGCCCGATGCTTTCATGGTGTCGTAAACCGCCCAGTACTCCTGAAACGTGAGTGCATCGAGCGGGTGCTGTGCGGTCTCCGCCGCGCAGCGCAACGGCGCCAAAGCTACCAGCAGGGCAACACTCAAGGCAGGGCAGGCGAAGCGATTCACGTCCAATCTCCCGGAGAGCGGCAGCGGCCGCATGCAAAGATGTTGAGCTTATCACACGCAGTTAGAAATCGCGGCGGGTATCAACCGTCACTACTACATCGGAGGCTGGAGGGCGACATACTCGTTGTTCCATTGTCTGCCTTCAACCTTCCCGCAGGGATGGCAGTTAGGTGGCAAAAAGCACAGGCCGGGCCGCACCTCTCACAGCCACGCCACGCCCGGCGTCTGTATGATGAGAATCATGTCCACAACTAGGAGCGCCCGGTGAACCGGCGCGAGCTCTTGCGCAGTTCTCTCGTGGGAGTCATCGGCGCCGCCGCCGCTTCCGCCCGCGAATTTCCCGCCAACTACGACCAATCCAAGGAACTCGCCCAGCCCGGCTGGAAGCCCACTTTTCTGAGCGATCATCAAAACCAAACACTCATCGTCCTGAGCGACCTCATCATTCCTGAAACCGACACTCCCGGCGCGAAATCCGCCCTGGTAAATCGTTTTCTCGATCTGCTGCTGGCCGCCGAAACCCACGATACGCAGCAGTCGTTTCTCAACAGCCTCTCTTATATCGAGGGCGAGGCCCGAAGGCGCTTCGGCGAGGCTTTCATCGACATCCCCAAGGAGTCGCAGGTCGAGTTGCTCGAATTTTTCGCATATCCCAACTCGATGGACTCCTGGGGCGAAGGTCAAGCCGGCGACCTCACCGGGCACAAGCATTTCGAAAACCTCAAGGGATGGATCGCGCGCGCCTTTTACAGCTCCGAAGCCGGCATGAAGGCCCTGGGCTGGAATGGCGAGTTCCCTCACGGCAGCCTGACCGGTTGTGTCTCCCGGCAGGGATAGAGAAGCGCCATGCCCGACACAGATCTCACGCAAACTTTCGACGCCATTGTGGTAGGCTCCGGCGCCACCGGCGGCTGGGCGGCCAAGCGCCTCTCCGAAGCCGGCCTCACCGTCGCCCTGCTCGAAGCCGGCCGCAACGTCTCGCCCGCCGAGTTCACCGAGCACATGCCCGCCTACAAGCTCCACTTCCGCGACATGTCGCCCGAGATCGCGAGGACGCGCCCCGTGCAGAGGCAGTGCTACGCCTGCATGGAATACAACTACGACTGGTTCGTCAACGATCTCGAGAATCCCTACAGCACGCCCAAAGACAAGCCGTTCACCTGGCAGCGACTGCGCATCGTCGGCGGCCGGACGCTGGTTTGGGGCCGCCAGAGCTACCGGCTGAGCGATCTCGATTTCAAAGCCTACAGCCACGATGGCTACGGCCAGGATTGGCCGCTCTCCTACGCTGACCTCGCTCCCTTCTACGACATCGTCGAGGACTACGTCGGCATCAGTGGTGCCCCCGAAAGTAACCCCGCGCTGCCCGACGGCCACTTTCTGCCGCCCATGGCCATGACCTGCGGGGAAGTGCACATGCGGGAGCAGGTCAAGAAAAACTTCGGCTACACCGTCACCATCGGACGCACCGCCATCCTCACCAGGAATCACAACGGGCGCCTGGCCTGCCATTATTGCGGGCCGTGCGAACGCGGCTGCATCACATTTTCGTATTTCAGCAGCCCCTTCACCACGGTCAAAGACGCGGTCAAAACCGGGAAGTGCGCACTCATCCCCAACGCCATTGTGGCCCACATCAACCTCGGCAAGGGGCAGAATCGCGCCGCCGGCGTGACCTACGTAGATCGCGTCACGCACCAGACCCAGGAGGTCAAGGGCAAAACCGTCATCCTCTGCGCCCAGGCTCTCGAATCCACGCGCATTCTGCTCAACTCCACCACGCGCGAAGGCAGCGCCGGCCTGGGCAATTCCAGCGGACTGCTGGGCCGCGGCCTCATGGACCACGCGACCGGCGGCGGCGCCACCGGCGATTTATCCGGCTTCGATGAAAAACCGTCGATCAACGGTCCCAATCGCGCCAACGGCATCTACGTCATCCGTTTTCGCAACCTGCTCACCGGCCCCCAGCACAAAGGCTTCATCCGCGGTTACGGTTATCAGGGCGGCGCCGGCCCCCAGTTCGATTTCAACGCGCCTGGCTTCGGCGCCGGCTACAAACAAGCCGTCCTGCGGGGAAGTTACGGGATTTCGCTCGGCGCGTTCGGCGAGTCCCTGGCCTATGACGACAACTTCGTTTCCATCGCCCCCGAGTTAAAGGACGCCTGGGGTATCCCCGCCCTCCACGTCAGCATGACCCATCGTGAAAATGAGAAGGCCCTCATGGAGGATTCGGCGATCGCCGCCGCCGAGATGCTCGAGGCCTCGGGCGCGCGCAATATCCAAATCGGCTCCCGGGTGGCCGAGCCCGGCATGGCCATTCATGAGCTCGGCACCGCGCGCATGGGCAACGATCCGAAAACCTCGGTCACCGATCCCTGGTGCCAGTTGCACGATGTGCCCAACGTTTTCGCCATGGACGGTGCGTGCTTCGTCTCGTCGGGATGTCAGAATCCCACCCTCACCATGATGGCGGTCACCGTGCGCGCCTGCGACCGCTTGATCGACCGCTTCAAGCGCAACGAAGTGTAGCGCGGTCTCGCGCCAGTACCAGGACCCGTTTTCCTTGCACTTTCTTGTCGCGGCGCGCCGGCGGCTGATACCATCGCTCTGGAGCCTCCACAGGCCGCCCATGTTCGATCCCGATCTCGCTTTTGTGGCCCTGGTGCTGCTGATTTCGATCGCCGTCCTGCTGTTCCCCGGCGGCCCGGGAACGCGGCAGTCCGGCTGCTTGCTCCTCTAGCTACTTTACGCCCAGCGCGCAAACCACGCTCACCGGTTTCATTTTCTTCGATTCCAGCCGCACCTGCTGAAAGCCCGCCTGCTTCAGATTCTCCAACAGCATCTTGCCCATCTCTCGCGCGGTCCGCTCGTTCGTCCCTTGGGTTCTCGGCTGCACCGCGATGGCGATCCGCCCGCCTTCGCGCAGCACACGATGCATCTCCTGGACGGGCGTGAGCGCGTCCTCCCAGAAGTGCGCCACGTTAATGGAGAAGGCCTTGTCGAAACTGCCGTCCGCGTAGGGCAGCCGCGAAGCAGAGGCCAGTTGCAGGTCCACCCGCCCCGCCTGGATGCCGGCTTGATTGCGCCGGCGTGCCTGCTTCAGCATCACCTCCGAGTGGTCGACGCCCGCTACATGTCCATCGACTGCCATTTCGCTCACCCTGCGAATATCCATGCCCGAGCCGAACCCCACTTCGAGCACACGGTCCTGGTCGTGAATCTCGAGCAGGGGAAGCACCCACCAGCTGCGTTGCTTGTTCCGCATCGCCATCAGATGCCCGGCAATCTCGCCCAGCACGCCCGTGGGACGCGCGAATTGCTGTCTCCATCCGCCCGAGCCGGGAACACCGATTGCAAGAGAGGTTGCGGGTAGCGTCATTGTGAGTCGGCTCTTTCGTAGATTACGCAGGCGTTGCGCTCCGCGTTCCCGGTTTCACCTGTGCGGGCGCCGCCCACTGAGGTGTGCATGGCTCAGAAGTCCCGCGTCGTTGTCCTTGGAGGGGGCATTCGCTACAATAGTGCCTTATCACAACTTGGTCAGGCTGAAAACGATCACAGGGAGAGTTACGTCCCTACTGGGACGCGAAGTAGAAAGGAATCCTTATTATTCATGAGTGTTAACAGGCGCTTCTGCCTGGCCAGCGTCTTGGTTTGCCTTCTTGCTTCGTTCATTCCCGCTTGGTCTCAGGATCAGTCCGCGCCGCCTCCACCGGCCGCGGGGCAGACCAAGCCGGCCGAAGCACCCAAACCGGCTGATCAGGCCAAGCCGGCCCAGCAGCCGGGCCAGGCCAATCCCTTCGAGAACGTGCAGCAGGCTCCCGAACAACAGCCTGCCAAGCCGCAGCTCGAAGCGCCCAAGCCTGTGCCCCAGGCTCCTGCCGCGCCCACCGGAGAGGTCATCGACAGCATCGAATTCCGCGGCGCCCGCCGCGTTCCCATGGACACCTTACGCGCTCTCGTCATGACCAAGAAAGGCGACATCTACAGCGAGGACATGATGCACCGCGACTTCATGGCCCTGTGGAACACCGGCCGCTTCGATGATATCCGCCTGCAGCGGGAGCAGGGGAAAAACGGCATTATCCTCACCTACATCCTGACCGAGCGCCGCGTCATCCGCTCCATCAACTACAGCAAGGGAATGAAGTCGGTCTCGGTTTCCGACGTGCTGGACCGGTTCAAGGAGCGCAAGGTCGGCCTGGTCACCGAGTCGCAGTACGATCCCAATAAGGTGCAGCGCGCCGCCGTCGTGCTCAAGGAGCTTCTGGCGGAGCGCGGCCGCCAGTACGCTACGGTCGAACCGGAGATCCGCCAGGTGCCGCCCTCCTCGCTCGAAATTACCTTCGTCGTCAATGAGGGGCCGAAAGTCAAGGTCGGCAAGATCAATATCCTGGGTAATCAGGCGCTATCGAGCCGTGAAGTCGTCGGCGCCATGAAGAACCTCCATCCCATCGGCATCCCCCATTCCATCTTTCTCGAAGGCCTGTTCCCGAAAACTTACGACTCCGCCAAGCTGGACGAGGACAAGGAGCGCGTCCGCCAGTTCTATCAGGACAAGGGCTATTTCACCGTCCGCGTCCTCGACCAGACGGTGAGCATTCACGATGTGGGCGGCTCCGGCTTCCGCCTTCCCCTCATCAAGCCGGACCGGCCCGGCAAGAATGCCGACATTACCTTGCCCGTCGAGGAGGGCAAGCTGATGCATCTGGACAAGATGAATTTCGTTGGCGTCAAGCTGTTCCGCACCACCGACTTCCTGCAGCAGAGAATCTTCAACATGGCCGATGGCGATGTGTTCTCCACCGCCAAGCTGCGCAAGGGCATCGAGAACATGAAGAAGCTGTACGGCGAATTCGGTTACATCGACTTCGTTCCCGAGCCTTCTTTTGATGTGAACGGCGACAAGGTCGACCTGACCATCAACGCCGACGAAGGCAAACAGTTCTTCGTGCGCCGCATCGACTTCACCGGCAACACCACTACGCGCGATAAAGTCATCCGCCGCGAGATCCTGCTCGACGAAGGCGATATTTACAACTCCCGCCTCTGGGATCTCAGTATTTTGCGATTGAATCAGCTCGGCTACTTTGAAGTCCTCAAGGCCGAAGATGCCGCCACACTGACGCGCAACACCCAGAGCAATACGGTCGACATCACGCTGAAGGTGAAGGAGCGCGGCAAAAACTCCATCAGCTTGAATGGCGGCGTCTCGGGGATCGCCGGCACTTTCATCGGCCTGGGCTACGCCACCAACAACTTCCTCGGCCTGGGCGAGACGCTTTCCATCAATTCCCAGTTAGGCACGCTGACTCGATCCGTGAGTCTCGGCTTTACCGAGCCCTACTTCATGGACCGTCCGATCCAGGTGGGATTCAACGTTTTTCTGACCCGCTTTGACTATAACCAGGCGCGTGAAGAATCCATTATCACCGGAGAGAACCTGACTTCGTTTTATAACGCGCTGGGCCCCAACAACCTGCTCAATTACATCAACAATACTTACGGGTTCACCGTATCCGCCAGTAAAATGCTCCGGCGCAGCTTCGCGCGCGTCGGTCTCACCTATGGTTTTACGGTCAACCACATCCGCACTCTTAGCACCGCTGCCACCGATTACTTCGACTACATCAACTTCGAAGGGGTTAACGGACCCAACTCACTCACCGGGATCCACACCAGTTTCCTCACCCCGTCCTACAGCTACAACACCGTCAGCAATCCCATCAATCCCACCAGCGGCAAGAGCCTCTACATTGCTACGCAGTTTGCCGGCAGTTTCCTGGGCGGCAATGTGAACACCGTCCGGCCTACGTTAGAGTTCAAATATTTCCACCCCAACCCCCTCCACCGCCGTCACATTCTCGCCTATCACTTCATGACCTCCGTGCTCAGCGGATACGGCGGCAAGGCTGCTCCTCCGTTCTCGCGCACCTACATCGGGGGCGAGCAGGATATCCGCGGGTTCGATATTTGGGGTGTCTCTCCCATCGCGTACATCGCCAGCCAAACCAGCGTGAACGTCCTGAACAATGATGGCTCGGCACGCATGCAGAAGGTTTATGAAGATGGAGTGCCCACGTTCGAGCCCGTCACGGAAAGCATCCCCGCTTACCAGATCATCTTTCCCGGTGGGGATACTCAGGTCATCACCAACTTTGAATATCGCATTCCCATCTTCGGGCCGGTGACAGCCGCGCTTTTTGTGGATGCCGGCGATAACCGCATCCTCATCCCCAGCCAGTTGAAGATGAATCCGGGCGAGGTCTCGCTGTTGAACGCCGAGTTCCCTCAGGCCGCCTTCACCGGCAAAGTCCTCATCGCGCCGGGTACGCAGGATATTCGCATGTCAACCGGCATCGAGATTCAGGTCGTGTTGCCGGTGGTGCAGGCTCCGTTCCGCGTCTATTGGGCCTACAATCCTCTCCGCGTCGATCAAAATCTCCAGCCTCCCGTCGTGGCGGATCGTTCGTTCTTTCCCAACAATACGACTTTCATAAATTACCTGAGTAGCTTCGGCGCGGCCTATCCGTTCTTCGAGCAGGCCAGCACGTTTCGGTTTACTATCGGTCGTACATTTTAAAAGCGGTGTGGCACTCACATAGAATAGGTTTGACGGGCTGGGCGGACCGCCGCCCCCCGCTTTCGCTTGAAGGAGTTTGGTTGTGAAAAGTATATATTTCATGTTACCGGCGCTCGCGCTCGTTGGAGCCATGCCGTCCCCGGCGCAAAATAACGGCAAGGTGGCTGTGATCAACGTTCAGAGCGCCATCATCAGCACCAAGGACGGGCAGAAAGCCGCCGCCGAAATCCAGGCGCGGTTCAATCCCAAGAAGGCGGAATTCGAAAAACGCCAGAACGATATCGGCCAGTTGCAGGATCAGCTCAACCGCGGGCAAAACACGCTGAGTGAGCAGGCGCGGCAGGACCTCGCGCGCCAGATCGATCAGAAGACCAAGTCCCTTAAATATGACACTGAAGACGCCGAGGCCGAGCTGAACCAGGAAGAACAAAAGATTACTGGCGAGCTGTTTAACCGCATCCGCGCCGTGGTCGACAAATATGCCAAGGACAACGGCTACGTCCTGGTTCTCGATGATAGCGGTCAGCAGCAGACCTTGGTCTACGCCTCCAGTGCCATCGACATCACCCGGGACATTATCGAGATCTACGACAAGAACTCGCCCGGTCCGGTGAGCAGTGGGGCCGCCCAACCCGCCAAAGCGCCCGCCGGCCTCCCTGCGGCTGCTGCACCCAAACCGGCTGGCCCGGCCAAATGAGGAGTAAGCCTTGAAAAATCTTATATTTCTAGGTCCGGTTCTGGGACTGGTGGTGGTTTCCGCCCAAACCACATCCGCGCCAACCAACGGGCGGGTAGCCGTTATCAATGTCCAAGCCGCCATCATCAGCACCAAGGACGGCCAGAAAGCGGTAGCCGGTCTGCAAGAGCAATTTGGGCCCAAGAAGGCTGAGCTGGAAAAGCGCCAGGCCGAGATCGTTCAGCTCCAGGACCAGTTGAGCAAAGCCGCTACCGATGACGATCGTGCCCGCCTGAGCCGGGAAATCGATCAAAAAACCAAGTCTTTCAACCGCGACCGCGAGGACGCCGCCGCAGATGTCGACCAGGCCGAACAAAGGATCATGAGCGAGCTGGGCGGGAAGATCGTAGCCCTGAGCGAAAAGTACGCCAAAGAGCATGGTTACACCTGGGTCGTGGATATCGGTAGCCCGCGAACTCCCGTGGTCTATTACTCCGAGGCGATTAATATCACCAAGGATGTCATCGACTTATACGACAAAGGGGGATATACCGCGCCTGCCGGAACTGCACCTGCCGCCAAACCGGTAGTACCGGCGCCTAGGCCGGCCGCGCCTGCTAAGTAACCGAATGGTGACGCCGGCCGTCGGGACAAGGTGTAAGCTAGATCTTCGGAGGGCGTAGTGAAACTGGTCCGAGCATTTGCAGCGGTTTTGGCGGTTGCTGCATGCGGTTTTGCCCAGCAGTCGCATTCCGGATCGCCGGCCGTTTCCCGGCCGCAAGCCCCTGTCAGATCTCAGTCGGTGACGCCTGGCACCCACGTCGTATTACCCTCGGAGGGCGTTGCCACTCCCGGCACGGGGATCCCGCCGTTATCCGTCACCAATCCCGCCTTTGTTCCCAATCTGGGCGCGACCGTGAGCGGCTACAATGGCTACCGGCGCTATCACAGCGGGTACGGTTCTGGTTATGGGTACGGTCTCTACCCCTACTCGGTGTACGTGGGCGATTATGGCGACTATTACGGGTATGGCTCTTACGCCGACCCGGGTTATCCGGCCAATGGATACGGTTACGCAACCGATCCCGGCGCCGGACCGCAGGTCATCATCAACCAGAACTTCGCTCCCGATCACGCCAACCCGGTAATGCGCGACTACTCGGCGGAGTCGTCGAATGTGCAGGTTTATGATGCACCGGGGCGGGAGCCTGCGGACTCCTCTACTGACGATGGGAGCAACTATTATCTCATCGCCTTCAAGGATCACTCCATTTACTCGGCCTTCGCGTACTGGGTGGATGGCGATACCCTGCACTACGTCACCCCGCAGCGCGTGCACAATCAGGTGTCGCTGGCGCTGGTGGACCGGGAACTGACCGAGAGGCTGAACCGCGGCCGCAGCATGCAGGTTAAGCTGCCGAATTAGAAGCAGCTAGGGCGCGCACGAAATCCAAATCTCCGTCGAGAAAGTCGTACTCGGGAAGGCGCGTGCGCTTTTCCCAGCGCAGGTCGTGATACTCGCGGTTTTGGATTTCGCCGGTAAAGCCAGGGACGCCAAAAAAAATCAGCCGGATGGGTGAACGGTCCGGATACTGGTATTCGTAATCCGCGATAGATGCGCCGATTTCGGCGTTAATGGCCAATTCTTCTATGAGTTCCCGTCGGAGCGCAGCCGCAGGCGACTCGCCGGGCTCGACTTTGCCGCCGGGGAACTCCCATTTGAGAGCGTGCCATTTGCCGGGCTTGCGCTGTCCAATAAGTATCTGCCCGTCCCGTTCGATCAACGCGGCGACTACGATCTGCATAAAATATTGGAGCACACGCGAGCGATGTACAGCCAGCGCCTGTTGGATCATTTTCAGAACCCGCGCAATTTAGGGGAGTTAGCGCCGCCAGCGGTGACGGTGGAGGTAAGCAATCCAGCCTGCGGGGACATTCTGCGATTATCAGTGCGGTTCGAAGGCGAGGTAGCGGCGGAGGTCCGCTACAAGACGCGCGGCTGCACGGCGTCGATTGCGGCGGGCTCGGCATTGACCGAATGGATGACAGGCAAGACACGAGCGGAGCTGGGGCGGATCACGCAGGCGATCGTGGAGGAACTGGTCGGCGGACTCGAGCCTGAGTCAAAACACGCGGCGGTGCTCTCGGTGGATGGGGTAAGCGCGCT
>JASHOO010000422.1 GCA_030041035.1 Bryobacteraceae bacterium
AGGTACTCTCTCCGAGTCAAATGCATGTGGCGTTATTGCAAGGTAAAGGTCACTGACTCGTGCGCAACCTCAGTCCCCTGCTTGACTAGAAAAAGCACCTGATAGTCTCCCGGTAGCATCTTATCTGTGGGTGCTGTAGCGACATACTGAATGCGCCCTGCCGAGTCGGCATCCGGCAGTGGTGGAGAGCCCAGGCCGAGCTGCTCCCCGTCCTTGGTGAACTGCATCGTCAGTTGCGTCTTGGCGGAATTGGCCTGATCCGGATAGATGGTCAGATAAAAGGACAGGTCGTTGGTTGATTTTTTGTTGAACGACGGGCTGATAGCCGGTGTAATTAACTTGTCCGACATCAGAAAAGGGTTCTGATCGGAGGTGTCGGCATTCTTCTCGCGTATGCCTCGAATCAACGCCACGCTGCTGATCCCGAGAGAGGAACCATCCGGCGGAACGACGAAGACAGATTTGCGAATGCTGGTCTTCTTTCCAGCCTTGTCGGACAGCGCGCTCTCCAAGGTGTATCGCCCAGGACTCAGATTGAGATGCTCATCGTAGATGAAGTGACTCTCCTTAAAGGCAGCGAGCTGGTCCGCCCTGGCCGCCAGAGGCACTTCGCCGCGGAGTTTGTGCACCACGTCTCCGCCGGCATTGCGAACCAGTGCGACGTAGTCGAGCGTGCCCTCATAGGGGCCAGCTGGATTCGCCTGTTGCAACGTCAGGCTTCCAATTGGGACGTCCAATACCACGCTGACTTCCGATTTGTGTCCCTGGCCACGGAAGTGCATGCCCGCGGATTGAAACGCAAACTCATGCGGTAGCGGCCGTTGACTCAATGACTCAATCAACGACAGCTCATAAGGAGCCAGGATCACACCTCCACTTCCGGCCGAGGGAGGAAGCGCAAAGTAGCCCGAGCGCGCCTGAATGCGAAGGCCCGCGCGAATGCTGTGCACTTCAATCTTGTGGAACGCGCCGTCGTACTTCGTTATCTGTGGATCATACGTAACCTGATAATAAGTCGCGATGTCCTCACTGACCTTCTTCAACTGATCGCGAAAATCGTTGGTATTGGCGATCAGGAAGCCGCCAGTCGATTGAGCCAGGTCGGCCAGGGTATCCTGCGTGTTCGCCTTTCCGCTGTTAATCGCGGTGTCGAACGCCTGGGCCATAGCCGGCGTCACCAGTCCGCTCCCTTTGCGCAAGTTGGCGCGCGAAGCGCTGGTGGCATCCCTGAGCTCCGATACGGCTTCCTGGTTCATCGCAGTGGTACCCAGACCGCGCGCATCAATCGCATAAAACGTCACGTTGAACCGGTTCGCGGTGCTAATCAGAACACGCCAGGGCTCCTCCATGCCCTGCGGTATGCCGAAACCCGGCGAAAAGAACAGGATGGACTTGCGGCCGGGCAGCCGGTACTGCTGACTCACCGCGTCAATTAACCCCCAGATGGCACTTCGCCCGGTTTGCGCCAGGTCGGACGTTCTCGCCAGTTGCAGTATGTTGAGCATCATCTGCGCCATCGCGGCTCCACCCGGATCACCGCTCGGACCCTTGCCACCC
This sequence comes from Bryobacteraceae bacterium, assembly GCA_030041035.1. GTDB lineage: Bacteria > Acidobacteriota > Terriglobia > Bryobacterales > Bryobacteraceae > QHXW01. The sequence continues at coordinate 1,558 of JASHOO010000422.1, forward strand.
GACCCGCCAGTCGCGTCGGTCATCTCCTGTACTTGTTCTCCGACGCTTTCTCCCGCCGTCGCCGGACCCAGTTGTTGCTGCATCTCCTGCTCGATTCGTGCTGAGTCGGCAATGAACTCCGTGTAAGCCCCGCTAGTGGCACGCTCCACCGCCTTACGCAGCAGGCCGATGTCGTTGGTGAATCCTTGAATGGCCTGCAAGGAGTCTCCGAGCACGAGCACGCCCATATAGACATTCTGAGGGAACTCGTTTTTCAGAAGATCCAGCGCAGCCGTCCGGGCGATGGTTCTTGCGTTCAGGTCCAGGCGATTGAAAATGAGCGTTACCAGACGGATATCGCGCTCCACATCGATGGGCCGCTTCACCCGGTTTTGCTCGACACGCTGCTCAACCTGTTCGCCGCCCGCAATGGCTTGATCGCCTTCAATCAGCCGGAAGCTGGTGATCTTCCGGGGAGCGTCGTTATCGATGACTTCCAGCTCGTCCGGGCGCAGATTGGTAACGCGCTGCCCTTTCTTGTCGCGAACCACAATGTCCAGCAGCACCTCGTTAGTGCCCGCTTGCAGGGTCACGCTACCGGCAGAAGGCGCTGGCTGGTCCACCCGCTGTTGCCCAAATCCACTCAAACAACCGGCTACAATCCAAACGGCCGCTATCTTTTTCATTGGCAGTTCCAAAAGCACGACTTAAGGTTCCAGATTGACAGAGAAATCCTCTTCCGCTATCTCCGCTCCCTGATGCACCACAAAGCGCACCGCATAGTTACCCGGATCGAATTGCTCGATGGGCGCGTTGGCTACGTACTGAATCCGGCCGTCGGCATCGGGTGCGCCCAATTCCATTGTGGCAACTCGCTTCGCATTCCCGTCCCGATCGAACTCAATGACCAGCTCGGGCCTCGCTGAGTTTTGCTTATCCGGATAAACGATAAAATAAAACGGCAGCGAAGTGGAAACTGACTTATTGACCTTGGGCATCAGCGTCGGCGTCACGGTCTTGTCACCAAACACAAACGGGTCGTCGGCCGACGCGTCCGGCTCTCTCTGCCGCCACTTGCGAATCAACGCCACGCTGCTCATCGCCAGACCCGCCCGCGGTTGCGGCACGAACAGGGCGCTGCGCCGCACACCGATCTTTCCTGTTTCGCGATCCAGCACCGCCACCTCAACCGTGTGATAGCCCGGAGGCAAGTCGAAATATTCCAGGTCCGCATAGCGTCCCTGCCTGAAGGAGGGCACCTGGCCCGGAGTCAGCTCAACCGGCATCTCGCCTTGCAGCTTCTTCACAACGGCGCCCTTCACATTCTTAATCAGGGTCACGTACTCCAGCCCTCCGATCAGTGTGTTCTGGTCTTTGCTCTGGCGCAATGTAACATTGCTGAACGGCATATCGATCAGGAAGCCGCAGGTTTCGAGCCGCCCTTCTCCGCGGAAATGCATCCCGCCCGATTCGAATTTCACCCCGCTTGCAGGCATAGGATCACTCAACGCGCGCAGCAGCGGCACCTCGTATGCGTTAAGCCCGGCCGTCTTCAGCATGTCCGGCGGAAGGGCAAAGTATCCGGCTCGCGACTGCACCACCAGATCGCTTCGATCCACCTTCACCCCGATGTGCCGGAATTTGCCGTCATATTGGTCGATATGCGGAACATAGCTGATTTCGTAGTAAGTGTTTACCTCTTCCATGACGCGCTGGAGCGGAGCGGTAAAGTCATTCGTATTGGCGGTAAGAAAACCGCCAGTCTCATCCGCAAGCATGGCCAGCGTGTCTTGCGTATTCATGCGATTGGCGTTGATGGCCAGGTCGGGTGAGAGTGCTATTTCTGTCTTCGGTGTCACGAGGCCAGCCGGTCCGCCGATGCCTATACTTGGACTCATGGCCGAAGCTGCAGTCGCTGCCGAAAGGCCTTCCGTCGCCTTCGCGTTCAAGCTGTTCTTCGTCAGTCCGTGCGCGTCAATCGGATAGAAACTCAGGTTATTCCGGTTAGCCGCGCTGATCACCGCCTGAAATTCTTCTTCCGCTCCCTGCGGAATGGCAAATCCTTCCGAGAAGTAAATGATGGCCTTGCGCCCCGGCAACTCGCTCTGCCCTCGGACCGCCCCCAGCAGAGCCCAGATCGTGGAACGCCCCTCGTAGGCCATCTCCGACCGTTCACTCAAGGAGATCATTTCGATCATCGCCCGCGCCATGACTAAGTCGAAGCCGTTCGCCACGGAAGCTGTGGCCGCCTGCTGGCCTAACCGGCTGAACATGTCCTGCAGGCCGTCCTGATTAGGACCCAGTATCTGCTCAGTGTCAGATCGCAGTTTTTGACTGTCACTCGCAAACTGCGACGACGGCTTACCCGTCGCTTTTTCAATCGCCTGCGCCAGCAACTCGCGTTTGTTGGTGAAACCTTGAATGGCTTGCAGCTCATTTCTGAGAGCAAACACCGCTACGTAGACATTCTGCGGTAGCTCTATATTCATCAGATCCGTCGCCGCTCGTCGCACGGCCGCTCGTTCCCCTTGGTCCAGCCGATCGAAAATGAGTGAGACCAGCCGGATCTGGCGGATGGGGTCCAGCTTCTGCGGGGCCGCGGTCTTGTCATCCGCCCGCGAGACGGCCTCGGTTCCCCGGACCAGCCGGAACGACCTGATCAGCCGCGGCGACCCTTCGTCGAGCACCGTAAACGCACTTTCAGGCAGGTTAGTGACGGTGCGCCCTTTCTTGTCGCGCACCACCACGTCTATCAGCACTTCTTCGCCCGAAGTCTGGATGGCAGTCTTCTCCTGAGCAGGAGCAACACTGGCTACGCCGAGAAGAATGGCAACCAGACGTCTCATGACCCGGTTCCGCGCGCTATTCCAACGTGAAATCCACGGCTTCGTCGGCGGATTCCTGGCCTTGCTGCGCCAGGAAGTGGATCTCCCATTTCCCCGTCGGCAATGCCGAGGCCGGCGCGTTCGCGACATACTGAATGCGCCCCTGCGCGTCGGGCTCGCCGAGCTGTGGTGCCTCCGCTTTGCCCAGCAACTGGCCATCCTTGCTGAATACCATCACCAGTTTCGGTTTCTCGCCGTTCTTTTTGTCCGGATAGATAGTCAGGTAAAACGAAATGGCGTCAGAGTCAGACTTTTTCAGTACCGGGTTCACTGTCGGGGTGATGACCTTGCCACTCATCAGCAGCGGATCGTCACTCTTTGTGCTTGCGTCCTGCGCCTTCGTACTGCGAATCAGAGCCACACTACTCAAAGCCAGACTGTCCGACGGCTTCGGAACAGTGAAGCTGGCTTTATGTGCACTCAACTTTTGCGACGTCATGTCGAGAACTGCGCTTTCGAGCGTATATTGTCCCGGTGGCAAGTCCAGACTCTCGTCAAAGATGAAATGGCTCACCGCTTTATAGGCTTCCAGCTTGTCGGGAGTCACGCGCAGCGGCACTTCCTGGCGGAGCTTCTTCACTACTTGCCCGCTCGCGTCCTTGACCACCGCGACATACGCCAGTTTGCCGTCATAATAACCGGCCTGTTTATTCTCTTCAAAGGCGAAATCACCGACCGGGATGTCCATCACCAGCTCGCACTTTTCGGTGTTACCCATGCGGAAGTGCATGGCCGCCGACTCAAAGGCGAGGTCGTGTTTCAACGTCGGCGAGTCGAGCGCCTGCAAAAGCGGGACTTCATAAGAAGCCAGCATTGGTCCGCCCTGGCTCAGATTCGCCGGCAGCGCAAAGTAGCCTGCGCGCGATTGCACTCTCAGATTCGCCATGTCCGTCTTGACGAGTACCTTCCGAAAAGATCCGTCATACTTCTGAATCTGCGGATCGTACGTGATTTCGTAATAGCTTTGCATGTCTTCGGTAACCTTGCGGATCGGTGTCTTAAAGTCATTGGTGTTGGCAATCAGTACACCGCCGGTTTCCTCCGCCAGCATCTGCAGGTTGTTCTGCGTATCTCGCTTGCCGGCGTCGAGAGCCATGTCCGCCGCCCGCGCCTGCGTCGTGGTAATCCCCGCCCCGCTGCTGGTGACGTTGCTGGCTGAGGCGGCCCCGGCATTGTGCAGTGCATCGTTAGCCATGCCCGTTGTGCTCCACGTCGTCAAGCCATTGATGTCCACGGCGTAAAAGCTCACGTTAAACCGGTTGGCGGTGCTGACGACATACTTGAACGGATCCTCCGTGGACTGCGTAATGGAGAACCCGGTGGTGAAGTACAGGATCGTTTTACGGCCCGGCAGCAGGTACTGCTCCTTTACCAGATCGAGGAGGGAAAACACGGATTGCCGGGAGTAGTCCGTGCTTTCGTCGGCCTGTGCATTCTGCAAGGTAACCAGCATCAGTTGAGCCATAGCGGCGTTGGGCCCGCTCGAGTTGGCAGCGCTTGGACCCGAGGCCGATGCCGCCGTGGCCGCCAACGCGTTGACTTGCCCGGTGGCGCTGGGATCCCCTCCTTGCATCGCACCCAGCATCGTTTGCAGGTCGGTGCGAACCTGAAGCGTGTCGGAGGTGTAGTCCGTTATCGACGCCGTGGCGCGTGCAATGGCCTTCCTCAGCAGTTGCCGGTCGTTGGTGAACGGCTGGATAGCCTGGAGCCTGTGGTCAATGGCCATCACCGAGATATACACGTTCTGCGCCAGTTCATCCTTGATGAGGTCCATCGCCGCGTCCCGCGCGAGCCGCTTGGCATTCTGATCGCCGCCTTGGAATACCAGGGTGATCAGGCGAAGTTGCCGCAGCGGATCGAGCTGCGCGCGCCCTCCGCTCGAGCTGATCGCTTCCGTCCCTTCGACGATCCGGAACGATTTGATGGTCTTGGGTTCTCCGTTATCCGTAACCGAGAAGTCGCTCTGTTTTAGATCCGTCACCAGCCGCCCCTTCTTGTCGCGGACCACCACATCGAGTACCGTTTCTTCGGCTGCGGCCTTGAAGGACGGATTCTGCCCGCTCGCTGCCGCTGGCGGCCCAGGTGTTTGTGCACCCGCGACAACGGCTGTCGCTATCCCCAAAATCAAAGCCAATAAGTTCCGCACGGCTGATGCTCCTTTCGTATTCACTCCGGATAAGGTTGATTCTTCGCCACGATTCGGATGTCGTGGTCCGTGAATTGATGGTGCGCGCCCGGCAAGTCGGTTTTGGGCATGTGACAGGTCGCGCAATCCTTCGTTCCCACCTTGCAAATCTTCGCCTTTGCGTTGCCTCCGGTCTCCGTCGCACCGGAGTGGCAGGCGCCGCACTTGGTATCGTAGTGGGCCGCCACCCGGTCCACGTTTTCATGCGGATTGTGGCAACTGGTGCAGCTGATTCGCACGTCGTCTACATCGAAGCACTTGCTGTTGGTCAGGCGGTACGGCTGGAACCGCACGTTGCCCACGCTGTGCGGCCCATGCTCGGCCACGTACTCCCACGTGCGATGACACTCTCCGCAGAATTGAGCACTTTGTTCCGCGCTCATGCCGGCCAGCTTCTTCATTTCTGCCAGCTCGGCATCACCCTTCTGGAGGCCCAGAAGGTGGTTTTCCGTCGGCCCGTGGCAGTGCTCGCAGGTGATCCCGGGCAGAAGCGTTTTTTCCACCACGCGGCCGCCGCTCACGGCGTTGCTCGTGTGGCACCCGAAGCACATCGCAATCTCGTGCGACCCGATGTGCCGCCCCGCCGCATCGACCAGGCTCGACGGCTTCAGAGGTTGATCGCCGATCGTGATGTCCAGCCCGTCGATCGCCTGGTAATAGCTCACAAAGCTCTCGTAATACTCGCCACCCTTTTCGAGAATGTAGGTCTGGCCCGCTTCCCCCAGGCCAAACGCGTACCGGATGGGATACGTCACCGTCTCCGTGCCGTCGCTCACGCTATACAGACTCTGGTCCCCCTTGCGCTCGATGCGGTAATCGTACCGGCCCAGCCGTGTTTTCATGAGCGCGTGCTTCTTCAAAACGTTGCACTCCGCCGTCGTCTCCGCCGCATGGGCCATGGGCGTCGACGGCTGCGTCTTCGATTCCGCTGCGTGACACTTCGCACACTCCCGGGCGCTGCGTGAGAAGGTCTCGATCACCGGCAGCGCGCTCGCCGGAGCCGAACCCGTCTGCGGCGCGGATTTGTCCGGCCCCGCAGCCAGGCCTGCGAAGCTCACCACCAGCGCGGCCACCAATTTCATCGTCCGTTGTTCGCCTCGGTTGCATCCACTTCATGGCGCAACTTCAAAAATTCTTGCCGCTCCCGAGCCGCATCTTCCTTGCGCCCGGCCTTGGCATAGGCAGTCGCCAGCGCAATTCGCACTTGCGGGCTGCCCGGCGCCAGCTTGCGCGCCTCTTCCAGTTCCTGAATGCCGCGTTGCGTGTCGAGATCGCCCTCCGCCAACACGCGTCCCAGCACCGCGTGCGCCGGGAACGATTGCGGCTCCAGCTCCACCGCCTTTCGCGCATACGGCAACGCAGCCTGAAAATCCTTCCGCTGGATGTACTCGTTGGCGATCGTCACCATCGCCGGAACGTGCGCCGGCGAAATCTCCAGCTCCTTCTTCATCTCCCGCAGCCCGTTATTGGCATCGGCAAACA